>NZ_JBEZLA010000005.1:0-141154 GCF_040651925.1 Streptomyces sp. NPDC048349
CCGCCTCCCCGCCCCGGGGGGGGGCGGGCGCCCCCCCCCCCGGGGCGGGGGGGGGGGGGGGCGCGGGGCCCCCCCCCCCCCCCCCCGGGCCCCGATCGCGGACTCGGCATCCGTGTCGAACGGCCGAATAGCCGAACGGCCGAACCGCCGACCGCCGGCCGGTTACGGACGGCACTGGTAGGTGAACTCCACGGCAGCCGTGCGCCGCTCGGGCGACAGCAGCTGGAGTTCGGCCTTCGCGGGGTAGGTTCCCTCGCCCCGGAAGGTCCACAGCAGGTGCAGCCTGGCCTCCCGCTGCCCGCGCGGCACCCGCTCGGTCAGCTGCTCGGACTGTGTGCCGTCGCTGCGGATCCAGCGGTAGGTGAGGGTCCCCGGGCGTCCGTCGGTCCGTACGGTGGCCACCACATCGGCCGCCGCATCGCAGGGCGGGCCCTGGGGATCGGTGCTCACGGCCACGTCCCGGACCTCGATCGAGGGCCCGAAGCGCTGCCAGCCGAGGTAGGCGAGCACCGCGGCCAGCACGACAGCGGCGAGGGTGTACCGCCGCCATCCGCCGGTTCCCCGGCGCTCCGGCGCCGGCGGCGCGGTCACGGGGAACGGCGCGGGCATGGAGGCCGTGACGCCGGGCCCGAACCGCAGGACCGATCCCTCCACCCGGTCGGGCACCGCCTCCCGCGGCTGCGGGGGCCCACTGATCCAGTGGCTGCCGAGGACGGTGGCGCTGTAGTCGTCGTCGCTCATCGGATCTGACACCTCGAAAGCCATACCTGGTCGGTCTGGGAGCCGTTGCCGGCGGCCGGCTTGGTGGTGACGCGCACGCCCCAGTAGCAGCCCTGGCCGGAGAAGGTGTGCCGCCTGGTGAGCGTTCCGCCGCCCGGCTGGAAGGTCAGGGTGTCCGCGCGGCCGTCCGCCGCGCCGAGCACGCCGGACTGGTTGCTGCTGAACCACTCCACGGTGACCGATACCGGGGCGGTGCCCTTCGCGTCGATCGAAATGCTCGCCTCGCCGACCGTGAAGTCCGCCTGGCGCAGGTCCACCTTGATCGCCCCGACCACCACCGTCGGGCGTGTGCTCGGCGGCTGGGTGGTCGGCGGCACGACCGTCGGGCCGGTCCCCGTCGGCGTGGCCGCCGGGGAGGAGCCGGGGCTCGCCGAAGGCGACGAGGAGGCCGAAGAGGACGGCGACGCGGATGCGGACGGCGATGCGGAGGCGGACGCCGACGCCGAGGGCGACGCCGACGGGGAGGCCGACGAGCCCGGAGCGGGCGTCGGGAAGCCGCCGCCCGGGGCCGGGCTGGTCGTCGCGAACGCGGTCACCGCCGCCGACCCGTCCCTCTGCTCACCGGCTGCCTGCGCCGTGAACACGATCATCGCCCCGAGCACCAGGGCCACACCGGCGGCAATCGCGCCGCGCCTGCCCGGCAGCCAACTGTCCGCCGGCGGTGCCAGCGTGGTCGACGCCAGAGCCGTGGTCCCCGACGCCGGAGCGCCCGCGGAGGGGAACAGCAGCGGCAACAGCGCGGCCAGCGCCGCCAGCTTGCGCTGGCCGCGCTCCTCCCAGTCCGGCCCGTAGGCGGCCTGCGCCACGTCCTCCAGCTCCGCGACGAACTCCTGCGCGTTCTCGGGCCGCTGTTCGGGGGCCTTGGCCAGGCCCCGCCGGATCAGCGGGCGAACCGGCTCCGGGGCCTCGTCCTCCGGCACCGGCGCCTCGATGTGCTGGACGGCGAGCTCCGCGAAGTTCTCGCCGCCGAACGGCTTGCGGCCGGTCAGGCATTCGAAGAACGTCGCCGTCGCCGCGTACACGTCGGCCGCAGGGGAAGCCGGCCGGCCCTGCCACTGCTCGGGTGCCATGTAGGCGGGGGTTCCGGCCACACCCGGCGTGGTGCCGCGGTTCGCCGCGATCCCGAAGTCCACGAGCCGTGACGACCCGTCCGCCGCGACCAGGACGTTCTCCGGCTTGTAGTCGCGGTGGACGACGCCCGCGCGGTGCGCGTCGGCCAGGCCCAGCAGGGAGCCCTTCAGCACCACCAGCGCGGCCTCGGGACCGGTCTGACCGGACTGCTTGAGCAGGGCGCGCAGGGAGATCCCGTCGACGAGCTCCATCACGATGGCGGCGCCGCCCGGCGCCTCCACGTACTCGAACAGCCGCACCACGTAGGGCGAGTGGAGAGCGCCGAGGAGCCGGGCCTCCGCCCGGAACTCCCCGACGAACGCGGGGTCCTCCCGGAGCCGGTCGCTCAGGTACTTCACCGCGACCGCCGTGCCCGTCGCCTGGTGGACGGCGAGTACCACGCGACCGCTGGCGCCGGACCCCAGTTCCCGGACCTCCGCATAGCCGGGCACCGCCCAAGCGCTCTTCATCGTCTGCCACCGTCCAAGACGTCACCGTGCCCAGGTTCCGCAGCCGGGTCGTCCCTCGACCGGCCACCCCCAGGGACACGGTTTCCGCCGTGGCTGGTTCCCAGCCGTTCGGGGTGTGTCAGGCGGCGGCCCGCTGCGCGCAGATCATCGCATGAAGTCGGTCCGCCGCCGAACGGCCGAACGCCGGGTCGTTGATGTGGGTGTCGTACTCGTGCAGGACGGCGCCGCTGCCCCGCAGACCCGTGCGCAGCGCCGCGAACAGCGCCCGGTCCGCGGCCGGGTCGTGGTACGGGCCGCCCGGTGCGCCGAGCGTGGACAGTCCGCGCAGGGGGACGCACACGGCCGTGGGCCCGGTCGCCGCGCGCAGTTTCCCGGCGACCCGCCGCCCGAGCTCCGCGCACTCGTCCTCGGTCGTACGGATCACCGTGATGGACGGGTTGTGGACGTGGACCCGGCGGTGGCGGACCCGCTCGGGCAGGGTCTCCAGCGGTCCGAACTTGACCATGTCCAAGGCCCCCAGGCTCACCACCTGCGGAATCCCGGCCCGCCCGGCCGCGCTGAGCCGGTCGGGGCCCGCGGTGAGGATGCCGCCGCACAGGTCGTCGGCGAGCTCGCTGAGGGTGAGGTCGCAGATCCCCGCGAAAACGCCCTGGCCGGCCAGCGTCTCCAGGGTGCGTCCGCCGGAGCCGCTGACGTGGAAGACCAGTACCTCGTAGCCCAGTTCGGTCAGCCGCTCGCGGGCCGCGTCCACTCCGGTCGTGGTCACGCCCGCCATGCTCGCCGCGATCAGCGGGCGCCCGCCCGCGCCCAGCCGGGGCGGACGGTGCACGGCCAGGTCCAGGCCCATGTCCTGGCCCGGGTCCAGGCCCACGCCCGGGTCCTGGTCCTGGGTCGCGCGGGCGAAGGCCTTGGCCATTGCGGCGACCGCCTCCACGGCATTGGCGAGCACGGGCGCCGAGATGCTGTTGATCCCCGCGATGTCCACGACGCTGTACATCATCGTGATGTCCGAGGAGCCCACGTACGGGGCGACGTCTCCGGAGGCCATGGACGACACCATCAGTTTGGGCACGCCCAGCGGCAGGGCGCGCATCGCCCGGCTCGCGATGGAGGTGCCGCCGCTGCCGCCGATCGCGAGGACCCCGTGCAGCCGGCCTTCGGCGTGCAGGCGTAAGAGGACCGCCTCCGCTCCCCGGGCCATCGCGGTGACGGCCGCGCCCCGGTCGGCGGCCTCCCGCAGGTGCGACAGTTCCGTTCCCGCGGCCCGGGCGACCGCCTCGCGCGGCACGTCCGCGGGCACCCGGGGCGCGCCCATCACCCCCGTGTCGACCAGTACCACCTCGACGCCGGTGCGCAGCAGCCTTTCGCGCAGCCAGCCGTACTCCACACCCTTGGTGTCCAGGGTTCCCACCAGCACGACGTTCGTCATGGGTGCAATGTGCACGCAGGTGGGCCCGCTGGCAAGCCGACGCGTCTCAGCCCTTCAGGGTCTCCAAGAGCCGTTCCAGAAAAGGAATTTGAGAGGCGATCAACTTTTCCCGGGCCGTCGGCGGGGCGAACCACGCCACCCGGTCGAGCTCGGGGAACTCCTGTACGGCGCCCGAGTGCGGCGGCCATTCCATGGTGAAGGTCCCGGGCACCATCAGCGCGGGGTCGAGGTCCGCCTCGACCGCCCAGATGGTCACCAGCTTTCCGCTGGTCAGCCGTACCTCGCCCAGGGGCAGGTAGTCGCCGTCGGGCGGCGGCAGCCCGATCTCCTCGGTGAACTCCCGGCGGGCCGCGTCCCGCGGCGTCTCGTCCGGTCCGTACTCGCCCTTCGGGATGCCCCAGCCCCCGGCGTCCCGCCCGGACCACAGCGGTCCGCCCATGTGGCCGAGCAGGACCTCGACCCCGGGGTCCGCACCCTCACCCGTTCGGCGGAACAGGAGCAGTCCGGCACTGCGCTTGTGCGTCATGGAGCCATGTATGCCCCGCGCGGCGGCCCGTCATGGGCGGGCGGCCCGCGGTGGCGGCCGGTCAGTGGTCGTGGGGGCCCTGGCGGTGGACCGGCCCGTGCGCGTCCGCGCAGTGCGGATCCCCCGCGTCCTGACCGGCGCGGCCGACCGTCAGGAGCGAGTCCTGCACGTGGTCCACCTGGAGGGTGGTGTGCGTGATCCCGTACTCCTTGGCCAGGAGCCGCTCCAGGTCCCGGCGTACCGCGTGGCAGTCGCCCGCCGGTTCCACGAGCACGTGCGCGGACAGGGCGGCCTGTCCGGAGGTGATGGTCCAGATGTGCAGGTCGTGCACCTCGGTGACCGGAGGGTGCCCGACCAGCCGGTCGCCCACCGCGTCCGGGTCCACGTGTGCCGGGGCGGCCTCCAGGAAGATCCGGCCGGACTCGCGGACCAGCCCGTAGCCCGCCTTGACCATCAGCACCACCACCACGAGGGTGGCGATCGCGTCGGCCTGCCGGAAGCCCGTGGTCAGCACGATCAGACCCGCGACGGCTGTTCCGATGAACGCGAACAGGTCGTTGAGGATGTGCTGGTAGGCGCCCTCGACGGCGAGCGAGGACCGGTTCGCCCGCGAGATGCACCAGGCCGCGGCGACGTTCACGACGATGCCCGCGAGCGCCGTCACCAGGACCAGCCCGCCCTCCACCGGCGGCGGGTCCACCAGCCTGCGCACCGCCTCGTACGCCAGCCAGACCGCCAGCAGCAGCAGGGTCAGCCCGTTGGCCTGGGCGGAGAGTATCTCCGCCCGCTTGAGGCCGTACGTGAAACCGCCGCGGGCCGGCCGGGCGGCCAGCCGCATCGCGATCAGCGCGAGGACGATCGAGACGGCGTCGGTCAGCATGTGGGCCGCGTCGGAGATGAGGGCCAGCGAGTGGGCCATCACGCCGATGACCACCTCGAGGGCCATGAACGCGCCGATCAGGCCGAGCGCGAGGGCCAGCCAGCGCCGGTCGGCGTCGGCCGCGACACCGTGGGCGTGCCCGCCGTGGTCGTGGCCCCCGGCGTGTCCGTGGTCGTGGCCGAGCGCATGGTCGTGGTCGTGCCCGCTCATGGCGTCCCCCGTTTGTTCGGTTCCGTCGCGTGAAGTGAAGCGCACCCCGGCGCGATGGGCAAAGGCTGCAACGGGGACCGTTGTCATTACCCATAAGAGGGCTCTGACCTGCGGTGATGCCCGGCCGCTGCCGCGGCGGCCGGATCGTGGGAAAATCTGCTCATGGTCCAGCGCCCCGGTGTGCCGACCGCGCCCGAGCTCGTCCTGGAGACCGATCGGGGCTCCACGCGGATGAGCCCGGGCCGCACCTACCACGTCGGCCGCGACCCCCACTGCGAGATCTGCCTCGACGACGCACGCGTCTCCTGGCACCACGCCCTGCTGCGCCCCGACGGCGACCACTGGACGGTGGAGGACGAGGGCAGCACCAACGGCACCTGGGCCGACGGCCACCGCGTCCACGAATGGATCGTCGGCCCCGGCAGCGAACTGCGCTTCGGCAGTGCCGAGGACGGCCCGCGCGCCGTCCTCGTCGGCGCTCCGGCCGACGCCCGGCCCTCCCGCGTCTCGAACCCGGGCATGACCGGCACCTTCCGGCAGCCCACGACGGTACGACCGCTGCTCGCCAGGGACGCCGTCCGGATCGGCCGCGCCCCCGACAACGACCTGGTCCTCGACGACCTCACCGTCTCCCGCCGCCACGCCGAACTGCGGGCCCTGGCCGACGGCACCTACGAGATCGCCGACGTCGGCAGCCACAACGGCACCTACCTCAACGGCGCCCGCGTCGACCGGGCCGCCCCGCTCACCGAGGGCGACATCGTCGGCATCGGGCACTCCGCCTTCTGCCTGGTCGGCGACCAGCTCCAGGAGTACGTGGACACCGGTGAGGTCTCCCTCGACGTCCAGGACCTCACCGTCGCCGTCGACGGCGGCCGCAAGGTCCTGATGGACGGGGTCTCCTTCCCCGTGGGCGCCAAATGCCTGCTCGCCGTCGTCGGCCCCAGCGGCGCCGGCAAGTCCACCCTGCTCGGCGCGCTGACGGGACTGCGCCCCGCCGACCGGGGCACCGTCTTCTACGACGGCCGCGACCTCTACCGCGACTACGCCGAGCTGCGCAGCCGCATCGGCCTCGTGCCCCAGGACGACATCCTGCACGCCCAGCTCACCGTCCGCCGCGCCCTCGTGTACGCCGCCGAGCTGCGCTTCCCGCAGGACACCGCGAAGGCCGAGCGCGACGCCCGGGTCGACGAGGTCATCCGGGAACTCGGCCTCGTACAGCGGGCCGAGCAGCCCATCCACAGCCTCTCCGGCGGCCAGCGCAAACGGGTCTCCGTCGCCCTCGAACTGCTCACCAAGCCGTCCCTGCTCTTCCTCGACGAACCGACCTCCGGGCTCGACCCCGGCATGGACCGCTCCGTCATGCACATGCTGCGGGACCTCGCCGACGACGGCCGCACCGTCATCGTGGTCACCCACAGCGTGCTCAGCCTCGACGTCTGCGACCGGCTGCTCTTCCTCGCCCCCGGTGGCCGCGTCGCCTACTTCGGCCCGCCCCAGGACGCCCTGGACTTCTTCGGCTTCCCCCAGTGGCCGGAGGCCTTCGAGGCGTTCGAGACCCAACAGGACCGCGACTGGGCGGGGGCCTACCGCGCCTCGCCGGCCCACCGCCGCTACGTCGAGGTCACCGCCCGCCAGCCGCGCATCGCCGAGGAGGCGCGGCCGGCCGGCGTGGCGTGGCCGGCCGGGGAGGCAGGTTCCGCGGGGCGGGCCGGGGAGGCCGCGGAGGCCGCGGGGCCCGTGCGCACTGCTCCCCGGCCCCCGCCCAAGGCCCAGAGCTGGGGCTCCCAGCTGTCCACGCTGATCCGCCGGTACGCCGCCGTGCTCAGCGCCGACCGCACCTTCCTCGTCATCATGGTCGCCCTGCCGTTCATGATGGGGGCCATGGCCCGCGCACTCGCCGGGAGCACCCTCACCGCCGAGACGGCGCTGAACGCCCTGCTCATCCTGACCATCGGCGGGGTGCTCACCGGCGCTGCCAACGCGGTGCGCGAACTCGTCAAGGAACGCGTGATCTACCAGCGCGAACGCGCCGTCGGACTGTCCCGCTCCGCCTACCTGATGTCCAAGGTGGTGGTGCTCGGCACGATCACCATCGGCCAGGCCGTCGTGCTGACGCTCGTGGCTCTCGGCGGAGTGAAGCTGGGCGCTCCGGGCGGCAGGGGCGTCGTCATGCCCCCGCTGATCGAGATCACCCTGGCCGTCGCCCTGCTGTCCTTCACCGCCATGATGCTCGGACTGCTGATCTCCGCCCTGGTCCGCAAGGAGGAGGTGACCATGCCGCTGCTGGTCCTCCTCGCGATCATCCAGGTCGTCTTCTGCGGCACCCTGCTGAAGCTCTACGACGTCGCCGTCCTCGAACAGGTGGCGTGGCTCGCGCCCGCCCGGTGGGCGATGGGCGCCATGGGCGGCACCATCGAGCTTGGTGCCATCGTCCCCGGCAGGCTCACCCAGGACCCGATCTTCGACCACGAGGCCGGCGTGTGGCTGCTCAGCATGTGCATGCTGCCCGTGCTGTCCCTGGTCTTCGGCCTCCTGGTGTCCCGGCTGCTGCGCCGCCACGAACCGGCCGTCATGCGGAAGCAGCCGCGGCGATGAGCCCCCCCGAAGGGGGCGCGGACTTCCGCCCCACCCACGTCGTCCCGCAGGAGGGCCTGCCGGCGTGGGAGACCCCGGACGTGTCCCGCCCCACCGTGCCGCTCGACGCCTTCCTCCCCGTCCAACTGCTGTCCCGGCGCGGCGACTGGGGGGAGGTGCTGTGCGCCAACGGCTGGTCCGCCTGGGTGGACGGCCGGCTGCTGGTCTCCGTACCGCAGCCGCCGCCGACGGCCGCAGGGCGGCCCCCCGGGCGCACCGAGGACCCCCGCCCCCAGCTCGAACGCGGCGCCGAGGCCCTGGAGCGCTACCGGCGGGCCGTCGCGGAACTGACCGCCGGGCGTACCGACGGCGAGGCCTTCCGCCGGACCGTACGGGGCCTGCGCGTCGGGATCGTCATCGACGGGGAGGCGGTGTGGCTCTACGACGAGTCGGCGGGCCGGTGGATGTACGGCGACGGCACCCGACTCGTGACCTACGCGGCCGTCGCCCGGCCGGGGGCCTCGCCCGGGGCGGAGCCGCCGCAGCCGTCCGACCCGGTCGCGGTCCAGTACGACGCGGAGCCCGACCAGGAGGTCGGGCACGCCCCGACCCGCATCGTCGACACGCCCGGGTCCGGCGGCGAGTGATGGCGCCGGACCCGGATCCGGTCGGCGGGCGCCCCTCCGACCTGCGGGGCAAACGCATCGCCGGGTACGTGGTGGAGAGCGAGATCGGGCGCGGCGGAATGGCCGTCGTCTACCGGGCGCACGACCTGCGCCTGGACCGGACGGTGGCGCTGAAGCTCCTCGCCCCCGAACTGGCCCGGAACGACACCTTCAGGCAGCGGTTCGCCCACGAGTCGAAGGTGGCCGCGGCCATCGACCACCCGCACATCGTGCCCGTCTTCGAGGCCGGGGAGACGGACGGACTGCTGTACATCGCCATGCGCTACGTCGCCGGGCAGGACCTGCGGGCGATGCTGAACCGCACCGGGCCGCTCCCGGTGGACACGGCCGCCCGGATCGCGGGGCAGGTCGCCTCGGCCCTGGACGCGGCGCACGACCACGACCTGGTGCACCGGGACGTGAAGCCGGGCAACATCCTGGTCGCGCAGGGCACGGACAGCGACCACCCCGAGCACGTGTACCTCACGGACTTCGGACTGACGAAGAAGTCGCTGTCGCTGACCGGTTTCACCAGCGTGGGGCAGTTCGTCGGGACCCTGGACTACGTGGCGCCGGAGCAGATCTCCGGCAAGCCCGTGGACGGCCGGTGCGACGTCTACAGCCTCGCGTGCGTGGTCTACGAGACCCTCGCCGGGGGCCCGCCGTTCGAGCGCGACGACGACATGGCCCTGCTGTGGGCCCACCAGTACGATGCCCCGCCCCCGCTGACCTCCCGCCGGCCCGGGCTGCCCGGGGAGGTGGACGACGTCCTCGCGAAGGCCCTGGCCAAGTCCCCGGAGGACCGCTGGAGCACCTGCCTCGAATTTGCCGGAGCGCTGCGCCGCGCCGGTTCGTCCGCCGTTTCCGTCCACCCGCCGCCGCGCGCCGCGTCCCCGTCGAGCCCGGCGCCCCCGCCGCCTCCGGTGTGGGCGCTTCCCGTCTTCGGACGCCCGCCCGAGGACACCTGACGGGCGGGCGAGCGGGGCCCGAATCCATCCAGGTTCATCCCTGTCTGTCCACGCGGCCGTGCACGCGGACGCGTGTGCCTAACGGCGGACGGCCGCGGCCGGTTCGTCCACGCGGCCGCGGTGGTGGAGGGGCCGGGCCAGGAGGGCGCCCAGGAAGCCCGCCACGGCGCCCCACAGCAGGGCGAGGCCGACCGTGCGCCACAGGACCGGGACGAGCTCGACCCGGCCGCCGAGGCCGTCGGCCTCCCCGATGCCGAGCAGGGACAGCCCGAACTGGGCCTGGACCCGGGCCAGCAGGCAGACCGTCAGGGTCGCCAGGGCCAGGGCCACCCCCAGATGCAGGGCGTGCTGCCAGGGCCGGACGTGCGCGGGGGACCGTACGGCGGCCACCACGCCCGTGCCGAGCAGCAGGACGGCGGCCACCGCCACCAGCCACCACGCCCGGCCGTCCCGCTCCGCGAGCGAGGCCACGTCGACGGTGGACAGGTCGGGGCCGCGCAGGACCTGGTCCAGCACCTGCGGCATCGGCAGCCCGAAGGGGCCCTCGACCTTGCCCTCCCAGGCGCCGCCGAAGCCCAGGGTGAGGGCGAGCCAGGCCAGGTTGGGCAGGCCCAGCAGGACGACGGCCAGGGTCCGGTCGGCATGGCCCTGGGTGGCGGCCGCCACCACGCCGGCCCCGATGCCGAGGACGACGTACGCGAGCAGCAGGACGACCGTGGCGAAGGCCGCCGGGCGCACCGCCGCGTGGAAGCGGACGAGCCGTGCCGGGAGCGGTGCGCGGCGGGAGACGAGCAGGGCGACCAGCAACAGGCCCAGGATCCACAGCAGTCCGAAGAGGAGCGTGGCGGGCAGGTCGGCGCGGAAGCCCACCGTCGGCGCGGCGTCGAGGAGTTCGCCGATCACCCCGATGGGGGAGTCGCCGGGGGAGAGTCCGAAGGTCTGCCGGGCGAAGAGTGCGGCGCCGGCCAGCGCGAGCAGCCACAGCAGCGTCAACGGCAGGGCCCGGCCCAGGAGTTCGCGCGGCCGCGCCACCGCCCGATTGTGCAGGGGGCGCAGGAAGAAGTAGCCGGCGGTGAGGGCGCCGGCCAGGCTCACCGAGAGCGGGAGCACGGACAGGCTCGCGTCCGCCCCCGCCAGGAAACCCGCGCCGCCCGACACCTCCACCGAACCGCCCGCCGCCATCACGACGACCGCGGCGACCACGCGGGGGAACGCGCCGTCCGGGAGATCGCCCGCGCCCGCGGACGCCAGGCCGGCCGCGGCGACCGTGGTCATCACCGCGAAGGCCGCGACGACGCAGACGAGGGCGTCACGCCAGGCCCGCGCGGAGCTCCCGGACGAGGATGATCTCGGTGTCTGGCTCACCCTGCCACCGTGGCACTCCCGGCTTGCGGGCACCACTCGGATGGCGCACACAATGGTCCCCAGGGAACTCACTCCTCCTGAGAAGGAGAGCCCGTGACCACGCAACCCTCCGGCCGACCGCCCTCATCAGAGCGCCCCACGGGGCCGCCATCGGGCCCGCTCTCGGGCGGGCAGCAGGGGCCGCCCCCGCCGCCGCCCCCGTCGGCTCCGCCGGGCGGGCCCGGAGGCCGCGGTGGCCCCGGTGGCCCCGGCGAGTCCGGCGGCGGCCCGGCCAAAGGCCCGTGGTGGCGGTCCGTTCCCCGGCTCGCCACCGCGCTCGTCGCGGTGGCCGCTGCCGTGGCCCTGGCGCTGGTGCTGACCAGACCCAGCGGTACGGCGCAGGCCGGTGAGGTCTTCCTCCAGCCGGTCGCCGCCTCGGGGCCGGACCCGTTCACCGAGTCCACCGCGGTCAGCGAAGCCCCGCCGCCGCAGAGCCCGTCCCCGCCGACGGGCAAGACCCCCTCCGGGAACCCGCCTCAGAGCGAGAGCAGGGCGCCGAGCCCCGCTGCCACCACGCCCGCCACCGGAACCCGTACCGTCAGCGGGGCCTCGCCGGGGGTGTACGGCGGCGCGAAGAACGTCGCCAGCTGCGACGTCGAGAAGCAGATCAGGGTGCTGTCCGCCCAACCGGCCAAGAACAGCGCCTTCGCCTCGTCCCTCGGCATCCAGCCGGCGGCCGTCCCCGGCTACCTCCGTTCGCTCACCCCGGTGCAGCTGCGGATGGACACGCGCGTCACGAACCACGGGTTCCGGGACGGCAAGGTCAATCCCTACCAGGCCGTGCTCCAGGCCGGGACGGCCGTGCTCGTGGACGACCGCGGGGTGCCGCGGGTCCGGTGCGCGTGCGGGAACCCGCTGGGGCCGCCGGTGGCGCTCAGGGCCAACCCGAAGCGCTTCGGGCAGGTGTGGAACTCGTACCAGCCCGCGCGCGTGGTCGTCATCGCGCCGTCGGTGACCGTCGTCAACGTGTTCGTGATCTACGACCCGCGCGGCCGGCACTGGTACGAGCGGGACCGCGGCGACCACCACGGCAAGCGTGACAGGCCCGTGCCGCCGCCCGTGTTCCCCACCCCGCCGATCACACCGACGCAGCCCACGCCGACGACGACCGTGTCGCCGACGTCCCCGACCCCGACGACGACCGTGTCGCCGACGTCCCCGACGCCGACGAGGTCGCCCTCGGAGTCCCCGTCGAAGTCGCCGTCGGAGTCGCCCTCGAAATCGCCTTCCGAGTCCCCCTCGAAGTCGCCGTCGGAGTCGCCCTCGAAGTCGCCCTCGGAGTCCCCGTCCAAGTCGCCGTCGGAGTCCCCGTCGAAGTCGCCCTCGGAGTCCCCGTCGGACTCGAAGTCGCCCTCGCCGTCCCCGTCGGACTCGAAGTCGCCCTCCCCGTCCCCGTCCGGGACGACCGCGCCCGCGACCTCGGCGCCGCCGACCGAGCGGCGTTCGCCGACACCGCAGCCCTCGCCCGAGGTGCCGCAGCCGACGATCCCGCTCCCGACTCCGGTGCCCGAGCCGCCGACGGTCCCGATTCCGGCCCCCTCGCCGGTCGTGCCCACCCCGGAGGTGCCCGGACCGGTCCAGCCCACCCCTGATCAGCCCGAGGAGTAGCCAGCCCGCCGCAGCCGCCTCCCCTCCGCGGGGAGGCGGCCCCGCGCTGTCCGCAACGCCTTCCGGGCGACCCCGGCAGACCGCGGCTTCGATCATGCTTCCTCCCCATATGAGGAGAAAGGCCGCGGACAGTGAGACGCTGGCTGCATGGCCCAGTGGGGACGCAATCCCGAGGTCGACTGGCCCGCGCGGCCGGACACGAGCCTGGCGCTCAACCGCATGGGCACCTTCGACTGGGACCTCGACAGCGGTCGCATGTTCCTCGATCCGACCGCCCTCGAGGTCCTCGACCTGCGCCCGAGCGAGTTCGACGGGACCGCCGCCGGGCTGCGCCCCCGCATACCGCCCGCCGACGAGGCCCGGCTCGAGGCGCGCGTCGCGGAAGCCCTCGAGGACGGACACAGCCACTACGGGGCCTACGTACGGGGCCGCCGCCGGGACGGAACCCTGGCCTGGCTCCACATCCAGGGGCACATCATGCGGGACCCCGGCGGACGCCCCTACCGGGTCATCGGGATCCTCCGCGACGCCGCCCACGACCCCGGCGAGCCCGGCGCGCCAGGGGAGCGGTCCGAGGGACGGCGCCGGATGACGGGCGTCGTCGAGCGGACCACGGCCATCCTCGCCCACGCCCGCACCGTCAACGACGTGACCGACGTGCTCAAGGACCCGGAGGCCCTCGGACACCTCGGCGCTGTCAGCGTGATGCTCGGGGTCGTGGACGGCGGCCGGATCCACCTGGTCGCGGAGGGGCAACTGGGCTCGTACGTGCCCGAGATCGAGTACACCCGCATCGACGCACAGCTGCCGATGAGCGAGGCCGTGCGCACCATGCAGCCGGTCTACCTCGCCTCCCGCGAGGAGTTCCAGCTCGGCTACCCGCAGCTGTGGCCGTACATCGAGCCGCTCTCCGTGCGCAGCGGGGTCTACCTGCCGCTGATCGCGCAGGGCCGGCCCATCGGCGCACTCGGGCTGCTCTACACGAGGGACGGGGACTTCACCGCCGAGGAGCGGAACGTGCTGATGGCGCTGGGCAGCGGCATCGCGCAGAGCCTCCAGCGCGCCATGCTCTTCGAACAGGAGCACGACCTGGCGGAGGGCCTCCAACGGGCCATGCTGCCCCGCCGCATCCCCGAGATCCCGGGCGCGCTGATCGCCGTACGGTACCGGTCGGCCCGGATGGGCAGGGACATCGGCGGCGACTGGTACGACGTGATCCCGCTCGGGGAGGGCCGCGTCGGCGTCATGATCGGCGACGTGGAGGGGCACGACACGGACGCGGCCGCCGTCATGGGCCAGCTGCGCATCGTGCTGCGCGCCTACATCGTCGAGGGGCACACCCCCGGCACCGCCATGGCGCGGGCCTCGGCCTTCCTGCGGGAGCTGCAGACGGAACGCTTCGCCACGTGCACGTACGCCGAGCTGGACCTCACCACGGGGATGCTCCGGATGGTCCGCGCCGGCCACCTCGACCCGGTGGTGCGGCGCGGGGACGGCAGCTGCCACCGGGTCCAGGTGGCCGGCGGCCTGCCGCTCGGACTGCCGCCCAGGGACCAGCCCGGAACCGGCTCCGGCTACCCGGTCACCAGCCTCGAGCTGCACCCCGGCGACACCCTGGTGCTGTGCACGGACGGGCTGATCGAACGGCCCGGAGCGGACTTCGACACCGGCATGCGCGAGCTCATGGCCGCGGTCCACAGCGGCCCGGTCGACGTGGAGGAACTCGCCGACGTGCTGTGCGACCTCGTCGGCGACTCGGGCGGCGGGGACGACATGGCCCTGCTCGTCCTGCGCCGCCGCGGCACTCCCGCAGGGCGCGGCGGCGGCCCGCTGCGCCAGCGGCTGGAGCCGGGCGACCCGGAGGCCCCGGCGATGGCCCGGCACCTGATCCGGGCAGCGGCGGCCGCCTGGGGGGCCTGGGACCGGGCCGACGAGATCGAACTCGCGGCGGACGAGCTGATGACCAATGCCCTGATCCACACCGACGGCGGCGCCGAGGTCGGCATGCGGCTGACGGCGGAGGGCCGGATCCGCATCGAGGTCGAGGACTCCAGCAGCGCCCTGCCCAGGCGCCGCGAGGCGGGGGACTGGGCGGTCTCCGGTCGCGGGCTGCTCCTGGTGGAACGGCTCGCGGACGCCTGGGGCGTGGAGCCCCGGGGCGGCGGCAAGAGCGTGTGGTGCGAGTTCGCCGTCACCGCCCCGGAGCCGGCCTCCGGCTGAACGTCATACGGCGGCGTACGGGCCCTGCACGGCCTTGGTGTTCTGCATCGCGGTGAGCTTGCGGACGAAGAGGACGGCGAGCACCGCGGCGGCGACCATGAGCAGGTCGGAGACGATGCCGACGACGGAGGCGTCGCGCAGGGCCACGGGGGTCTCGGCCCGCTTGTACATCTGGGCGAAGACGCGGTCGGTGCAGGCCGCGAGTACCCAGAGCACCCACCAGGCCGTGAGCGGAGCGGTGGAGACCGCTCGGTGGGAGCCGTCGGGCGCGAGCTGGGTGCTGGCCGCCCAGATCTGCCGTGCGGTGCGGAAGGGGAGGAACAGGTTGCCGACGGGGATGAACCAGGCGCCGATGGCCCAGCCGCGGGACTGGGTGAAGGCGTCGGGGCGGAAGATCTCGCCGTTGGTGCGCACGCGGTAGAACCAGATGATGAAGACGGTCGCCGTGGCGAGCAGCGTCAGGAGCTGGAAGCCGCCGGCGAAGGCGGTCAGGACGTCCGACCGGTCGAGCGTGTCGTCCGCGACCCGGCCGGGATCCGCGATGAGGTCCTTCATCAGCGACCAGGCGAACAGATTGGCGCCGGCCGAGAACAGGTTGACCGCGGCCGAAACGGAGAACAGCACCGTCAGGGCGGTCGCGAGGGCCTGCGGAGAGCGCAGGACGTCGACGGGCGGCGGGGGGCCGGGATACACGGGCCGGCCGGGGTAGGGCTGCCCGGGGTAAGGCTGCCCCGGGTAGGGCGGAGCGGGGTGGGACTGGGCCGGGTACTGCCGGCCCGGGTACGGGCCGGGAGCGGTGTACGGCGGGCGGCCGGGCGGCGGCGGTGAGCCGGGCGCGCTGAAGGACATGACGGTGTACCCCCCACGGGAAACGCGTGACATGCGGATGGCGCCCGCGGACGGGCGCGCAGGCAGGGCCGAACATATGCCAGCCCGCTGACCTGGTCCAAACAGGTTCACAGGCGTACGAGGGTGACCTCGGTGGCCTTCACGCTCGTCCACACCCTGGCGCCGTCGACGATGCCGAGCTCGGCCGCCGCTTCGGGGGTGATCTCCGCGACCAGGTCCGGTGCCTCGTCGGGGGCGATCAGCACGCGCAGCCGGCTGCCGACCGCCGTGATCTCCCGTACGGTGCCCGGCCAGACGTTGCGGGGGCTGCCGCCCGGGCGGTCCCGGTGCACCGACACCGCCTCCGGGGCGATGATCGCGAGGGCCTGCGCCCCCTCGGGCAGTGCCTCGGCCACGACGATGCGGCCCCCTGCGGCCAGGTCCAGGCCGTGCGCGGACGCCGTGCCCGGCCAGGCGTTGCGCCCGAGCATCCGGGCCACCCAGGGGGAGCGGGGGTGCCGGGTCACCTCGGAGGGCGGCGCGTCCTGGAGGGTCTGCCCGTCGGCGAGCACGAGGACCCGGTCTGCGAGCGACACCGCCTCCACGGGGTCGTGCGTGACGATGAGGCAGACCCCGCCGAAGCCGGCCAGGTGCGTGCGCAGTGTGTGCCGGACACGGGCCCGCGTCGTCTGGTCGAGCGCCGCGAGCGGCTCGTCGAGCAGCAGGAGCCGGGGCCGGGCCGCCAGGGCACGGGCGAGGGCGACGCGCTGGGCCTGGCCGCCGGAGAGCTGGGCGGGCCTGCGCGCGGCGAGGTGCCCGACGCCCAGCCGGTCCAGCCAGGCCTGGGCCTCGCGACGGGCGTCGGCCCGCCCCACCCCACGGGCACGCAGCCCGTACGCGGTGTTGGCCAGGGCGGTCAGGTGCGGGAACAGGGCTCCGTCCTGCGGGACCCAGGCCACCTGCCGCCGGTGCGGGGGCAGGGCGGTGACGTCCGTGTCCCCGAGCCTGAGATCGGCGTGGGCGCGCGGGGTCAGGCCGAGGAGGGCGCGCAGCAGGGTGGTCTTTCCGGCGCCGTTCTCCCCGACGACGGCGAGGGTGGTGCCCGGTTCGGCATCGAGGGTGAGCCGGTTGAAACCGGTGAGGGTCGCGTGCAGCGACCAGCGCCCTGCGTCTGCGTCCGCGTCGGCCTGCGTCTCGGTCTCCGCGTCTGCCGGTACGGTCGGGGCGGCGGGTGCGGACGGCTCCTCGGCCACCGGCGCCGGGACCGCGGGCCCCCGGGCGGCGGGAGCACCCGTCCAGCGGCCGCGCAGTGCGATCAGTACGGCCATGGCGATCGCCAGCAGCAGCAGCGAGACGGACGTGGCGGCCTCGGGCTGGTCCTGGAGCAGCAGGTACACCTGGAGCGGCAGCGTCTGGGTGGTGCCGGGCAGGTTCCCGGCGAAGGTGATGGTCGCACCGAACTCGCCGAGCGCGCGGGCCCAGGTGAGCGCGGCGCCGGCGACCAGGCCGGGAGCCACCATCGGCACGGTGACCGTGAAGAACACGCGGACGGGCGGGGCGCCGAGCGAGGAGGCGGTCTCCTCGTAACTCTGCCGGAGCCCGCCGAGGGCGCCCTCCAGGCTGATGACGAGGAACGGCATCGCCACGAAGGTCGCCGCGACGACGGCGCCCGAGGTGTGGAAGGGCAGGGTGACCCCGAAGGTGTCCTCCAGCCAGGGCCCCAGCAGCCCGCGCCGGCCGAAGCCGAGCAGCAGGGCGACACCGCCGACGGTTGGCGGCAGCACCATCGGCAGCAGGACGAGCGAGCGGACCAGGGCCTTGCCCTTGAACTCCACGCGGGCCAGCAGCCAGGCGAGCGGCACGCCGAGGAGCAGCGAGAGGCCGAGGGCCCAGAACGACACGACGAGCGAGAGGTTCAGGGCCTGGACCACTCCGGGGCTGCCCAGGTGCGCACCGAGCTCGCCCCACTGGGTCCGGGTCAGGATGCCGATCAGCGGCAGCAGCAGGAACGCGACGGCGAGCAGCGCGGGGAGCGCGAGGGTCACGGGGGGCCGGGTGCGGGTGCGGGGTCTGCTCATGGGGTGTTCCTGGCTCGGGGGCGGCTGCGGGAAGCGTACGGGCTGCCGCGGGTACGGAGAGGGGCTGCCCGTCCCCCCCGGACCGGGCAGCCCCTCTCGGTGTGCGCAGGCAGGCGTCGGGCGACGGGCGGCAGGCGTCGGGCGGCGGGCGGCAGGCGGCGGGCGGCAGGCGTCGGGCGGTGGAGGCCCGGCGACGCCTGCCGTCGCGGGCCTAGACCTGCTGGAAGCCCGCGTCCTGGAGGATCTTCTGCGCCTCCTGGGTGCCCAGCCAGGCGACGAACGCGGCCGCGGCCTCGGGGTTCTTGGACTGCTTCAGCGTGGCGGCCGGGTAGGAGGCCACGGCGTTCTGGTCGTCCGGGATGTCCACGGCGACGACCTTGTCGCCGGACTTGGCGGAATCGGTCTTGTAGACGAGACCCGCGTCGGCCTCGCCCAGCTCGACCTTGCTCAGCACGGCACGGACGTTGGGCTCCTGGGAGACGGGCTTCACCGTGACGCCCTGCTTGTCCAGGATCTCCTTGCTGTAGCGGCCCACCGGGACCTCGGGCGCGGCGAGCACCACCTTCACCTTGGTGTCGGCGAGGTCCTTGAGTCCGGCGATCTTGAACGGGTTGCCCTTGCCGGTCGCGATGACCAGGCGGTTCCTGGCGATGACCTTGGCCTCCCCGGTCTCGGCCCCGAGGCCGTCCATGGTCTTCGTGTCGGCGGTGACCAGGGCGTCGGCCGGCGCCCCCTGCTTGACCTGCGCCGCGAGCTCCTGCGAACCCGCGAAGGAGAAGGTCACCTTCGTGCCGGGGTGGGTCTTCTCGTACGCGGCGCCCGCGGTCTTGAAGACATCGGTGAGGGAGGAGGCGGCGAGGACGGTGAGCTGGGCGGGCCCGGTCTCGGCGGAGGCGGCGGCCGAGGGGCTTGCGGAGCCCGCGGCCTTGGTGTCCTCGCCGCCGTTGCCGCAGGCGGCCAGCGGGACGAGCAGGGCGGCGGTCAGCACGGCGGCGGCACGGCGGCGGTTCGGGGTGGCGGGCATGGGGTGATGCTCCTCGGTCGGGTCGGCGGCCGGCCTTGTGCCGGGACCGGGGCGGTCCTGTATGCGGCGGGACTGCACGTGCGACAAGGTAGGGCCACTCATGGCGCATTTGCAATTGTCTTGGGTTCATCTACATGGCAGATGCGTACCCCTTGTGATATCCGCCGAAAGTCCTTCGGTGATCCCCGCCCGCCTCGCTAGAGTCGGGGCATGGCTGATGTGTCAACGGGAACGGGAACGGGCGCGGACACGGGATCCGTGCGGGTGGACGCGTGGATCTGGTCCGTGCGCCTGACGAAGACCCGCTCGACGGCGGCGACCGCCTGCCGGGCGGGTCACGTGAAGGTCAACGGGGAGCGCGCCAAGCCGGCGCAGCCGGTGCGTGCGGGTGACGAGGTGCGGCTCTTCCACGCCGGGCGGGAGCGGATCGTCGTGGTGCGGCGGCCCGTGTCCAAGCGGGTGGGCGCGCCGGTCGCCGCCGAATGCCTGATCGACAAGAGCCCCCCGCCGCCGAGCCCCGTCGAAGCAGCGGCGGTGGGCATCCGCGACCGGGGCGCGGGCCGCCCGACGAAGCGCGAACGCCGAGAGATCGAAACCCTCCGAGGCCGCCCGTAGCCAAGCCCGCCCCCGGCCGCAGCCTCGGCGCGCTACCCCGGCCTCCCCAGGGGTGCGGTCGGGGTGGCGGGGCGGGGTCAGGACTTGCGGTAGGCGTACGCCTCGGCCGCGGTCGAGGCGACCTGGGGGAGGGGGGCTCCGGCGGAGGCGGCCACGACTGCCGCCACCGCGCCCTCCAGGAACGGCGCATCCACCAGCCTGGAGCCCGGCGGGAGTTCGCCCTGCGCCAGCAGGGACTTCACCGTGAGCACCGAGCTGCCGAGATCCGCCAGCAGGGCGACACCGGCGCCTCGGTCCACCTCGTGGGCGGCCGCGAGGATGCGCTCCGCGCTCGTGCCGAGGCCGCCCTCCGCCGTGCCGCCCGCCGCGGCCACCGGGGCCATCGGGCCGCCCGCCGCCAGGCCCCGGGCGAGGTCCCTCACCGAGTCGGCGACCAGTGCGCTGTGCGAGACCAGCACGATGCCGACCAGCCCGTCGCCCGTGTCCACCGTGTCGGACGTGTCCGACGTGTCCGCGCCATCCTGCTGGTCGGCGGCGGGCGCGGGTCCGGTGCTCACGCCCGCGCCTTCCACCGTGTCCGCCAGTGCCGTGAGCAGCAGCGCCGACGAGGTCGCGCCCGGATCCTGGTGCCCGATGCTCCGGTCGCCGAGGTAGCTGGCCCGGCCCTTGCGCGCACGCAGCGGCACCGTCGCCTGCGCCCCCTGTTCCGCCGCTTCCCCGGCCGCCCGGTACGAGGTGCTCAGCGCGGCCACTCCCGGGACCAGGGCGTCCAGCATCGTCTTGTCGCCCGGCGCCGCCCCGCCCAGCTGGGCCACCGCGCCCACCCCCGTGTAGAGGGCCTTGCGCAGCACCTCGTCGGAGACCTCCGGGGCCTCCCCGAGCTCCTTGCCGGTGCGCCTGAGCAGCGTCCCGTACAGGGGCCCCGACGCGCCGCCGACCGTCGAGATCAGGGTCCGCCCCGCGAGCTGCAGCACCGCGCCCGGCGTTGCCGGAGCCTGTGCGGCCAGGGCCGCCGCCACCGCGGTGAACCCCCGTAGCAGATTGGCCCCGTGGTCCGCGTCCCCGATGGGCGAGTCCAGTTCCGTCAGCCGGTCGGCCTCGCGCTCCACGGCGGCCGCCGCGGCCGTCATCCAGCGGCGGAAGAAGTCTGCGTCACGCACCGGATCTCCTCGTATCGGATCAGCCTGGCGGGCCCCACGGCCACCTTACGGTCAGCGGCCCCAGCGCAGCGCGGCCGTCTGCACGGGGGCGTCCCACAGTCGCAGCAGTTCCTCGTCGACCCGGCACAGCGTCACCGAGCATCCCGCCATGTCCAGCGAGGTGACGTAGTTCCCGACGAGCGTGCGCGCCACCGGTACTCCGCGTGCCCGCAGCACCCGCGCCACCTCGGCGTGGAACCCGTACAACTCCAGCAGCGGCGTCGCCCCCATGCCGTTGACCAGCACCAGCACCGGCCCGTCGGCCGGGCCCACCTCCGCCAGCCCCTCCAGTGCGGCGCCCACCGCGAGATCGGCGATCTCCCGGGCGGGCATCATCGGGCGCCGCTCCCGGCCCGGTTCCCCGTGGATGCCGACGCCCGCCTCGAGCTCCCCGTCGGGCAGGTCGAAGGTGGGGCTGCCCTTGGCGGGCGTGGTGCAGGCGCGGAGCGCCACGCCGAAGCTGCGCGAGGACTCGTTGACCCGCCGGGCGATCGCCGCGACCCGCTCCAGGGGCGCCCCCTCCTCGGCCGCGGCCCCGGCGATCTTCTCCACGAAGAGCGTGGCCCCGGTCCCGCGCCGTCCCGCGGTGTAAAGGCTGTCGGTCACGGCGACGTCGTCGTTGACGAGCACGCGCTCGACCTGCCGCCCGTCCTCCTCGGCGAGCTCGGCGGCCATCTCGAAGTTCAGCACGTCACCGGTGTAGTTCTTCACGACGAACAGCACCCCCCGGCCGCAGTCCACGGCTTCGGCCGCCCGCAGCATCTGATCGGGCACCGGCGAGGTGAACACCTCCCCGGGGCATGCGGCCGACAGCATGCCGTGCCCCACGAACCCGGCGTGCAGCGGCTCGTGCCCGGAGCCGCCCCCGGACACCAGCCCGACCCGCCCGCCGTCCCGCGCGTCCCGCCGTACGACGACCCGCCGCTCCACGTCGACGTCGAGCTCGGGATGGGCCGCCGCCATCCCGCGCAGGGCGTCGGCGACCACGGTGTCCGGACTGTTGATGAGCATCTTCACGGTTGTCTCCCAGGAAGCTCGGCCTGGAAGAAGTCTGGCGCAAGCACGGCCGATCCGGACCACGGCGTTATCGTGCAGGTGTTCGGTTATGGGGTTAGGGTGGAGTCATGCGCGCAGTACAGGGCACGGGTGCCGGGATGGGCCTGCAGGGGTCCCTCTTCGACCAGGGCGACGAGATCCGGCTCGGGCCGCTCGCCGGTCTCCGGCGCATCGAGCTCGGTGCGGGGGCCTGGGTCGATCACCTTCCGGGCTGGCTGACCGGCTCCGACGCGCTGTTCGAGCGGCTGGCCGCCGAGGTGCCCTGGCAGGCCGAACGGCGGCAGATGTACGAGCGCGAGGTCGCAGTGCCCCGCCTCCTGGCCTTCTACGGAGCCGGGGAGACCCTCCCGCACGCCGTCCTCACCGAGGCCCGCGAGGTCCTGAGCCTGCACTACGCGGCCGAGCTCGGCGAGCCCTTCGTCACCGCCGGACTGTGCCTCTACCGCGACGGCCGCGACAGCGTGGCCTGGCACGGGGACCGGACGGGCCGCTCCTCCACCGAGGACACGATGGTCGCCATCGTCTCCGTCGGGGACCCCCGGGACCTCGCCTTCCGCCCCCGCGACGGCGGGGCCACGCTGCTGCGACTGCCGCTGGGGCACGGTGACCTCGTCGTCATGGGCGGCTCCTGCCAGCGGACCATGGAGCACGCGGTGCCCAAGTCGACGCGGGCCGTGGGCCCCCGCATCAGCATCCAGTTCCGCACCCGCGGCGTGAGGTAGGACGAGGCCCTCGCGCCCTCAGGGGAAGGCGTCAGGGGAAGGCGGGAGGCTCCTTCGCCAGTGCCTTCTCGTGCTCCTGCGGCCAGGTCCCGAGGTCGGCGCAGCCGATCGGACCTTTGTCGTCCGGTTCCACCGCGGGCCGGGTCGCCGCCGCCGCGGCGGCCGCGTGGAGGGAGCGCAGCGCCAGCAGGAGCACTCCGATGTCGTCCAGGTACACCGGATCCGGAATCAGATCCACCGGTGAAACGGTGTAGATCACGGCCACCCAGAAGAGGGCCTTGTCGCGCAGCGGGATCCCGGCGTCGAGGAGCAGCCGCCGGGCCCGCAGGACCCGTACGAGCAGCACGGCGGCGGTGATCGCGAGCCCGAGCGCGACGGCCGCGGCGAGCGCGATCCAGATCGTTGCGTCCATTGCCGCCGTATACCCGCCGGCTGACCCGTGTACCGCGGGGCCCCGGTTCAGGCGCCCGCCCCCTGGGCGCGCAGGCGCCGGCCTACCTCGCCCAGTCCGTCGGCGAGCGCATCGAGCTGTTCGGGGGTCAGGACGTCGATGAGGACCTCCCGGACCGTGGTCACGTGCCCCGGCGCCGCCTCGTCCAGCCGGGCGCGGCCGGCCTCGGTGAGGACGGCGAAGACCCCGCGCACGTCGGAGGGGCAGCTGCGGCGGCGGACCAGGCCGGCCTTCTCCATCTGGGTGATCTGGTACGTCAGCCCGCTCTTGGAGTTGATCAGCCCGTTGGCCAGTTCGGTCATCCGCAGCTCGCCGCCGGGGGCGGCGGCGAGCCGCACGAGGATCTCGTACTGGGGGTGCGAGAGCCCGGAGTCGTCCTTCAGCTGCTGGTCGAGACGGCGGTTCACCAGGGCGGACGCGGCCAGGAATCCGCTCCAGGCGCGCTTCTCGCGGTCGTCGAGCCATCTCGTTTCAGCCATGGCCCCAGCGTACACGGGTTGTTCGAATTTGAATCAAAGGTTAGGGTCGGGCCTCGGCGGTTCGAATTTGAACAACTTCTTGCCCACTCCGTCCCCTCGGGCCGCCCGACCGGAAGGATCCCCCATGACCAGCCCCTCCGCCGCCACGGCGAAGCCGCAGGCCCCGGCACCGGCCACCCGGACCGCCCCCGTCGCCCTCTCGACGCCGGGTCACGACACCGGGCTGCTGCTCCTGCGCCTCGTCCTCGGTCTGACCATGGCCGCGCACGGCTCACAGAAGCTCTTCGGCTGGTTCGGCGGCGGCGGCGTCGGCGGCACCGGGAAGTTCTTCACCGCCAGCGGATACCCCGCCGGTGACGCCATGGCCGTCCTCGCCGGCCTGACCGAGACCCTGGGCGGCCTCGGCCTCGCCGTCGGCCTGCTGACCCCCCTCGCGGGCGCCGCTGTCGTCGGCACCCTCATCAACGCGATCGCCGTGCACGGCACCGGATCCTTCTTCGCCCCCGAGGGCATCGAGTACGAGCTGCTGCTGACCGCGGCCGCCGCCGCCCTCGCCCTGACCGGCCCCGGCCGCTACGCCGTCGACCGGTTCCTGCCGGTCCTGCGCGGCCACCGCCTGGCGCACGGGGCCCTCGCCGTCACCCTCGGCGTCGTCCTCGCCGCCGCCTTGCTCCTCGTGCGCAGCTAGGCCGTCTCGGCCACACCTCAAGCCGTCCCGGGCCGTCCGGCGCGCGGGGGTGTCCGGGGCCGGCGCTGATTGGTCCCGGGCATTCGGGGGAAGAGCGCACAAATGACGCAACCCATCGAAGACTACGCACTCATCGGCGACCTGATGACGAGTGGGCTGGTCGGCCGCGACGGGTCCATCGACTGGCTGTGCCTGCCGCGCTTCGACTCCGGGGCCTGCTTCGCCAAGCTCCTCGGCGACGAGGAGAACGGCCACTGGCGCATCGCCCCCCTCGACGCGGCCGAGGGCGAACGGTGCACCCGCCGTGCCTACATCGAGGGTTCGCTGGTCCTGGAGTCCTACTGGGAGACCGAGACCGGCACCGTCAAGGTCATCGACTTCATGCCCCAGCGCGAGGTCTTCCCCGACGTGATCCGCATCGTCGAGGGCGTCACCGGCCGGGTCCGGATGCGCAGCACCCTGCGCCTGCGGTTCGACTACGGCCACGTCGTCCCCTGGGTCCGCCGCTCCGACGGGGACCGGGTCGCCGTCGCCGGGCCCGACTCCGCCTGGTTCCGCAGCGAACCGCCCGTGCGCACCTGGGGCGAGGAGAACAGCACCCGCTCACAGTTCCCGGTCGCCGCGGGCCAGCGGGTGGCCTTCGTGCTGACCTGGCACCCCTCGCACGAGCCGCGCCCCGAGCCGACCGACCCGTACACGGCCCTGGAGGAGAGCCTGGCCGACTGGTGGGACTGGTCCCGCCAGTGCCGCTACGAGGGCCCCTACCGGGAGGCCGTGACCCGCTCCCTGATCACCCTCAAGGCCCTCACCTACGCCCCGACCGGCGGCATCGCCGCCGCGGCCACCACCTCGCTCCCCGAAGAGCCCGGCGGGGTCCGCAACTGGGACTACCGCTACTGCTGGCTCCGGGACGCCACCCTCACCCTGGACGTGCTCCTCGCGACCGGCTTCCTCGACGAGGCCCGCGCCTGGCGCGCCTGGCTGCTGCGCGCGGTCGCCGGCGACCCCGCCGACCTGCAGATCATGTACGGGATCGCCGGCGAGCGGCGGATCCCCGAGACCGACCTGCCCTGGCTGCGGGGGTACGCCTCGTCCGCTCCCGTGCGGGTCGGCAACGCGGCGGTCGACCAGCTCCAGCTCGACGTGTACGGCGAGGTCATCGACTCCCTGCACCTCGCCCGGTCCGCCGGGCTCCCCTCCGAGCACCACGCCTGGCGGATCCAGCTGGCGCTCCTCGACTTCCTCGAGCGCAACTGGCACCGGCCGGACGAGGGCCTGTGGGAGGTGCGCGGCCCGCGCCGGCACTTCGTGCACTCCAAGGTGATGGCCTGGGTGGCCGCCGACCGGGCCGTGCGGACGCTGGAGAAGGACCCCTCGATGCCGGGTGACGTGGAGCGCTGGCGCGTCATGCGGGAGGAGGTGCACCGCGACGTGTGCGAGAAGGGCTACGACCAGCAGCGGGGCACCTTCACCCAGTACTACGGCTCCCGCGAGCTCGACGCGGCGACCCTGCTCATCCCGCGGGTCGGCTTCCTGCCGCCCGACGACCCGCGCGTCATCGGTACGGTCGACGCCGTCCGCGAGGAGCTCGGCCGCAGCGGCCTGGTCCGCCGCTACAGCACGGAAGGCCCCTCCGTCGACGGTCTGCCCGGCGACGAAGGAGCCTTCCTGGCCTGCTCGTTCTGGCTGGCCGACGCCCTGTACCTGACGGGGCGGCCCGACGAGGCGCGCACCCTCTTCGAGAGGCTGCTGACGGTACGCAACGACGTGGGACTGCTCGCCGAGGAGTACGACCCGGTCTCCGGGCGCCAACTCGGCAACTTCCCCCAGGCCTTCAGCCACGTCGGCCTGGTCAACACGGCGCTCACGCTGTCCGAGGACCAACCAGCGGGCCGCGCTTCCGGTTGACCGCGGGCGGCCGGGCGCCGGTCGAACGGCGGGGGCCGGGCAAGGTCCGAAAGAGACGGCCTACGGGGCTGTGCCCGTCCGGGACGCCAGCAGCAGGGCGATGTCGTCCGGCCGGTCCTCGGTGTCGCCCGCCTCGCCGACCAGCCGGTCGGCCGTCTCGGTCAGCGGGGCCGGCCGGGCCGCCGCCAGCGCCGTGCGCAGCCGCTCCACCCCGGCGTCGATGTCGGTGTCCGGCCGCTCCACCAGCCCGTCCGTGTACAGGGCGAGCACCGAGCCCGTCTCCAGGCGCAGTTCCGTCACCGGGTACGAAGCCTCCGGGTCGACGCCGAGCACCACCCCGCCGGCCAGGTCCAGCACCTCGGTCCGGCCGTCGGGGTGGCGCAGCAGAGGCTGCGGGTGTCCGGCCCGGACGGCCTCGGCGGAGCCCGACGCCGGGTCCAGCCCCACGTAGCAGCAGCTGGCGAACTGACCCGGGTCCAGGTCGATCAGCAGCCGGTTGGTCCCGCGCACCACCTGGTCGGGTGGGCTGCCGGTCAGCGCGAAGGCCCGTACGGCGCTGCGCAGTTGGCCCATGGTCGCGGCGGCGGCCACCCCGTGCCCCTGGACGTCCCCGATGACCAGGGACAGCCGGCCGCCGCCGGTCTCGACCACGTCGTACCAGTCCCCGCCGACGTCCATGCCCTGGGTGCCGGGCAGGTAGCGGCCCACCGTCTCCACCTGGTCGTGCACCGGCAGCCGGTGCGGCAGCAGGGCGGACTGCAGTCCGCGGGCGAGCGCCGCCTCGCTGTCGTAGCGCCGGGCCCGGGCCAGGGCCTGGGCGATCAGTCCGGCCAGGGCGGTGAGCACCGTCCGCTCCTCCGGGCTGAAGCCGCGGGGCGTGTCGAATCCCAGGATGCAGGAGCCGACCGGGCGGCCGGACGCGATCAGCGGCAGGAACGCGCGGGCGCCGACATGGGCGTCCAGGGGGATGCCCGGATAGGCGGCGGCCAGGTGTTCCATCGACTCGAAGAACAGCGGCAGGCCGGAGGTCAGGGTCTCCACGCCCGGCAGCCGCACATCGAGCCCGACCCCGTCGAACCGGTCGAGGAAGCCCTTCGGGAAACCGGTCTCCCAGGCGAGGTGCAGATGCCGCTCGTCCAGCAGGTAGATCGCCAGCTGGCGTCCGCCGAAGGCCGGCAGCAGTTCCTCGGTGACCACCGCCGATACCTGGCGGGCCGTCACGGCCTCGGTCAGCGCGATGGCCAGGGCCACCGGCCGGTACAGGGCGGAGGCCCGGTCGGCGGGGGAGCCGAGCCCCCCTCCCGGGCGGGCCATCGAGGCGGGCGCGTAGGAGGGCGTCCCCGTGGCGGCGATGGTCACGGTCACCCCGTCGGCGCCGGGGTACAGGTGCACCGTCACCCACTGGGCGGGCGTACCGCGGTCGCGCCGGGCCGGGAAGTGCACCGGCTCGGTGGACATGAAGACGGCCCGGAAGTGATCCTCGTACGAGGGGTGCCCGAGCCAGGGCAGCGCCTCCCACAGCAGGCGTCCGTGCAGCTCCGGCCCGCCGGTGCCGAGCAGTTCCCCGGCCGCCGCGTTGACGAAGCCGATCCTGCCCTGCCGGTCGACCGACAGCACGGCCTGCGTGAGCCGCTCCACCGCCTCCCGGGCGCCCGCGGCGGCGCGGGGCTGCTCCGCGGACAGCGGGTCGCCGTCCCAGAGCACAGGATCCCCGGCCGCCGTCAGCTCCGCCAGGTCCGCGGCCAGCCGGTCCGCGACCCCGCGCAGCCGCTCGCGGTCCAGCGGCCCCACCGGTACCCCGGGGGTCGCGGTGCGCAGCGCCATTACCACCCCGAACCGCTCGTCACCGGAGGTCACCGGCTCGAACATCGAGGCGGTGAGGAAGGGCAGCCCCGCCATCAGCTGCGGGAAGCGGCGCATGGTCTCCTCCGCGTCGGGCAGGTGCACGGACTGCCCTGACCGGTAGGACTCGGCGACCGGATAGGGCCGGCCCATCGTCATCCGCCACCAGGGCCGGAACAGCTGCGCCGGGAGCCCCGTGAGCACGGCCAGCCGCAGCAGGCCCTGGCGCCCGGAGCGCAGGTACACCCCGCCCGCGTACCCGCCGACGGCCGTCACCACTTCGCCCGTGGCCCGGGCGAGCACCTGGGCCAAGGCGTACGGGGCAGGGCCGCCATTGTCCGGTCTCGCCGTCACACCGCCAGGATGCGCCTTCGCCGGTGAGGGCCGCACCCCGGGCTGCGGGCCCGCCCGCGCCACCCGCGCCCCCGCGCGTGCGGCACCCGCGATAGGCCGACCGCTTCCCTCGTCCGGGGGACGCACGGGTGTACGGCCGTGCGGCGGGCGCGCCGCGGGGCACGATACGCATCCCACCCCCGCCCGGCAGGCCACCGGAAGGCAGAGCATGCGGTTCCAGTACGACACCCTCGGCGAGCGGTACGCCGAGTCCAGCACCACGGCGGCCTTCTCGGCGGCCGACACCTACACGCTCCACGGAGCCATCGACGCCCTCGGCGGGGTGCGCGGGCTCGACGCCCTCGACCTGGCCTGCGGGTACGGCTACAACACCCGGCTGCTGGCCCGCGGCGGCGCCCGGCGGACCGTCGGGGTGGACGACTCGGAAGAGATGATCAAGCTGGCGCGCGAGCACGACGCGGAGCAGGGCCGGCCGGGCACCGGGAACATCGAGTACCACGTCGCCGACGTCGCCGGCCTGCCCGACCTCGGGCCCTTCGACCTCGCCACCGCCGTCTACCCCTTCAACCACACGCCCGACCGCGCGTCGCTGCACGCGATGTTCCGCTCCGTCCGCGCCAGCCTGCGCGCGGGCGGACGGCTGCTCGCCATCGTGCCCAACGCCGGTGCGTTCCCCCGCGTGGACTGGTCGCCGTACGGGGTCCGCATCCTCGACCGGGTCGTGACCGGTGACGCGCCGCTGCTGAAGGCGCACTTCCTCACCGAACCGCCGGTGGCCTTCGAGTTCCACGAGTGGGCCCACGCCGAGCTCGCCGAAGCGGCTGTCGAGGCGGGGTTCAGCACCATCGGCTGGCAGCCGAACCGGACCCCGCCGGCCGACCGTGAACGCGACGACGCGTACTGGACGGCGTACCGCGCCTGGCCGATCAGCTCCCTGATGACCTGCGTGGCGTAGCGCGAGGGCTCTTCGTGCGGATCAGGCCCCGGGGCTCACAGTTCCGCCGCCGACCGGATCAGCTCGACGATCCGGTCGCGCGCCGCCCGCCCCTCCGGCACCGGCAGCAGCGGGTAGCCGTGCGGCAGCCCGGCCTCCTCGTGGAACTCCACGTCCGCCCCGGCCGCGCGGGCCCGGCGCACCAGCTCCCTGCTGTCCGTGACCAGCACGTCCCGGGTCCCGGCGAACACCGTCAGCGGAGCCAGCCCCGCGAAGGTGCCGTGCAGCGGGCTCACCTGGGGATCGTCGGCGTTCAGGGTCCCGGCGTACAGCCGCCCGGCCTCCCGCAGACCCGGGCGGGCCAGGAGCGGATCGTCCGCCTCTATGCCCGCCTGGTCCGGATGGCTCATCGTCACGTCCAGCCACGGCGAGATCAGGACGATCCGCGAGGGCTGCGCCCCGTTGCGGTCGCGCAGCCGCTGGGCGGCGGCCAGCGCCAGCCCGGCCCCGGCGGAGTCGCCGATGAGCACGGTCCCGCCCGCGCCCCCGCTCGCGATCAGGCCGCTGAGCAGGTCGGCGGCGGCCGGAACCGTCCGGTCGGCGGTGCCGCGCGGGGCGAGGACGTACGCGGGTACGACGACCCGGGCCTGCGCCTGCGTGACGAGGGTGCGGACCATCGCCCAGTGCGGGCGGACCAGTTCGTTGATGTAGCTGCCGCCGTGCAGGTACAGCACCCGTGCCGCGGGCTCGCTCCCGCGCGGGGAGACCTCGTACACCGGCCAGGCCCCGACGAAGGTGCGCGAGATGTCCGCGATCCGCCCCAGCGAGCGCGGCGGCAGATGGGAGGCGGGCCGGCGGGCGGACTCGGCCACCCGGGTGCGCACCGCCTCGACGCTCGCGAACCGTCTTCGCCGTCCCGTCGCGATCAGCGCGACCGACAGCGCCCTGCTCCGCAGACTCGGCACGCCCCTCACCTCCCCTTTTCCCCGGACCACCCCCGGCCCGGGGACCCTACCCCGTCAACGCAGGAGCATAGGCGTGAAGCTGGGCTGTCGACCCGCTTAAGAAAGTCTCGATGGACTGATCACCACGCGCCTCGGCAGATTGGTGCCCGTCACCGACGCCGTCCGCGCCCCCCGGCGCGCCGCGGCGCTCCCTTCCGCATGCCTGGAGCCACCCCATGAAGGCACTCGTCAAGCACAAGGCCGAGCCCGGACTGTGGCTCATGGACGTTCCGGAGCCCGAGTACGGTCCCGGTGACGTGCTGATCAAGGTGCTGCGCACCGGCATCTGCGGAACCGACCTGCACATCCGCGCCTGGGACGGCTGGGCGCAGGGCGCCGTCACGACACCGCTGGTCCTCGGCCACGAGTTCGTCGGCGAGGTCGCCGCCCTGGGCGCCGACGTCCGTGACATCGAGATCGGCGCGCTGGTCAGCGGCGAGGGCCACCTGGTGTGCGGCAAGTGCCGCAACTGCCTGGCCGGGCGCCGCCACCTGTGCCGCAGCACCGTCGGCCTCGGGGTCGGCCGCGACGGCGCCTTCGCCGAGTACGTGGTGCTGCCCGCGCAGAACGTGTGGGTGCACCGCACCGCGGTGGACCTGGACGTCGCGGCGATCTTCGACCCGTTCGGCAACGCCGTGCACACCGCGCTGTCCTTCCCCCTCGTCGGCGAGGACGTGCTGATCACCGGTGCCGGCCCGATCGGGATCATGGCGGCGGCCGTGGCCCGGCACGCCGGTGCGCGCAACGTGGTGATCACCGACGTCAGCCCCGAGCGGCTGGAGATCGCCCGCAAGGCGGGCGCCACGCTCGCGGTGAACGTCGCCGAGTCCTCCATCGCCGAAGCACAGGCGCAGCTGGGCCTGCGCGAGGGCTTCGACATCGGCCTGGAGATGTCCGGCCGCGGCGAGGCGATGCGCGACATGATCGACAACATGACTCACGGCGGCCGGATCGCCATGCTGGGCCTGCCCGCGCAGGAGTTCCCGGTCGACTGGGCCAAGGTCGTCACCTCGATGATCACCATCAAGGGCATCTACGGCCGCGAGATGTTCGAGACCTGGTACGCGATGACGGTGCTGCTGGAGGGCGGGCTCGACCTCAGCCCGGTCATCACCGGGCGCTACTCGCACCGCGACTTCGACGCGGCGTTCGACGAGGCCTCGACCGCCCGCAGCGGCAAGATCATCCTGGACTGGACCGCGTAGACCCGCCGCAGGCCCGGCCGACCGCCGCCCGCCGACCGCGTGCGGCGGGCGGCGCCGGGCCGCGCACCGGGTTCCGCGCACCGCGCACCGCGCATCAAAGACCACCTCCCCCGGCCGGACCCCGCACACCCTCCCCCCTCCGCGGGGTCCGGCCCCCTTCGTCGCCCTCCGCCGCATAAGGAGAACCGCACCATGTTCGAGTCCGTCCGCGAGGACCTGCGCACCACCCTCGACGAGATCCGCGCCGCCGGCCTGCACAAGCCCGAGCGCGTCATCGGCACCCCGCAGAGCGCGGCCGTCGCCGTCACCGCGGGCGGGACCGCCGGGGAGGTCCTCAACTTCTGCGCCAACAACTACCTGGGGCTGGCCGATCACCCCGAGGTCGTCGCCGCCGCGAAGGAGGCCCTCGACCGCTGGGGCTACGGCATGGCCTCGGTCCGCTTCATCTGCGGTACCCAGGAGGTGCACAAGGAGCTGGAGGCGCGGCTGTCGGCGTTCCTCGGCCAGGAGGACACGATCCTGTACTCCTCCTGCTTCGACGCCAACGGCGGTGTCTTCGAGACCCTGCTCGGCGCCGAGGACGCGGTCATCTCCGACGCCCTCAACCACGCCTCGATCATCGACGGCATCCGTCTGTCCAAGGCCCGCCGCTTCCGCTACGCCAACCGCGACATGGCCGAGCTGGAGACCCGCCTGAAGGAGGCCGCCGAGGGCGGCGCCCGGCGCAAGCTGATCGTCACCGACGGCGTCTTCTCCATGGACGGCTACGTGGCTCCCCTCCAGGAGATCTGCGACCTCGCCGAGCGCTACGACGCGATGGTCATGGTCGACGACTCGCACGCCGTCGGCTTCGTCGGCCCCGGCGGCCGCGGCACCCCGGAGCTGCACGGGGTCATGGACCGCGTCGACATCATCACCGGCACCCTCGGCAAGGCCCTGGGCGGCGCCTCCGGCGGCTACGTCGCGGCCCGCGCCGAGATCGTCGAGCTGCTGCGCCAGCGCTCGCGCCCGTACCTCTTCTCCAACTCCCTCGCCCCGGTCATCGCGGCGGCCTCCCTCAAGGTCCTGGACCTGCTGGAGTCGGCCGGCGACCTGCGCGAGCAGCTCGCCGCCAACACCGCGCTCTTCCGCACGAAGATGACCGAGGCCGGCTTCGAGATCCTGCCCGGCGACCACGCCATCGCCCCCGTGATGATCGGCGACGCGGCCGAGGCGGCACGGATGGCCGAGCTGCTGCTCGAGCGCGGCGTCTACGTGATCGGCTTCTCCTATCCGGTGGTGCCGATGGGCGCGGCCCGGATCCGCGTGCAGCTCTCGGCGGCCCACTCGACGGCCGACGTGGAGCGCGCGGTCGCCGCGTTCGTCGACGCCCGTGCGGCGCTGGTGGCCGACGGGGCCTGAGACAATGGTGGGGTGATCGACCCCCGCCGGCTGCGCATCCTGCGGGCCGTGGCGGACCACCGTACGGTGACCGCCGCGGCCGCAGCCCTCTACCTCACCCCCTCCGCCGTCTCCCAGCAGCTCGCGGCTCTGGAACAGGAGACGGGCCACGCCCTGCTGACCCGCAGCGGCCGGGGCGTACGGCTCACCGCGGCCGGTGAGATCCTGCTCGGCCACGCCCACGAAGTGCTGGCGCAGCTGGAGCGGGCGGAGGCCGAACTCGCGGCGTACGCGGGGGGTTCGGCGGGCGAGGTGACGGTGGCCGCCTTCGCCACCGGCATCGCGGAGGTACTGGCTCCGGCCATCGCCCGGCTGGCGCTGGAGCACCCCGGGATACGGCTGCGGGTACGGGACGCGGAGGGCGACCAGAGCCTGCCGCTGCTGCTGGACGGCGAGGCGGACGTGGCCCTGGCGGTCGAGTACCGGGGCGGGCCGGGGGCGGACGACAAGCGGCTGTCCGTGCTGCCGCTGTACGCGGAGCCCTTCGACGCCGTGCTGCCGTCGGGCCATCCGCTGGCCGACCTGCCGGCGGTGGCGCTGGCGGATCTGTCCGAGGCGGACTGGGTGGGCCAGTACCCCGGCAACCCGTGCCACGACGTCACGCTCCTCGCGTGCGAACTGGCGGGCTTCCAGCCCCGGTTCGTCCACTCGTCCGACGACTTCCGTGCCGTGACGGCGCTGGTGGGCGCGGGGGCCGGGGTGGCTCTGGTGCCGCGTTCCGCGCTGCGGGGCATGGACCTCAAGGAGGTCCAGGTCAGGCCGGTCGCCGGCCCGGCCGCCACCCGCCGGGTCTTCGCCGCCACCCGCCGCGGCGGCGAGACCCACCCGCTGATCGCCCCGGTCCTGGCCGCCCTGGTCCGGGAGTCGGAACGGCTGCCGACGCACTAGGTCGTCTCTGCACAGCAGCAGGTCGCACCCCTCGGCGACGGGATCGGGGGAGGGGGCGGGAACATCGCTGGACATCCCGGGAGTGCGGACACGGCCCGGGCCAGGGCTCACACCCTCAGCACCTCCACCCCCGCCGCCTCGAACTCCCGGGCCACCCCGGCCGCCAGACCCGTGTCCGTCACCAGCACGTCCACCGACGAGGTCGCACAGATGCGGGCGAAGGCGCGCACGCCCAGCTTGCTGGAGTCCGCAGCGATCACCACGCGGCGGGCCCGCTCGCACAGGAGCCGGTTGACCGAGGCCTCGTCCTCGTGGCGGGTCGCCGCGCCGTCCGCCGGGTCGAACCCGTCCACGCCGAGCACTGCCGTGTCGACCGCGAGCTGGCCGAGCACCTGCTCGGCCAGGGGGCCCGTCAGCTCGTAGGACTGGGGGCGCGCCACCCCGCCCGTCAGCACGATCTTGAACTGCGGCCGGATCACCAGCTCGCCCGCGATGTTGAGCGCGTTGGTCACCACGGTGAGGGCGGGCGAGCCCTGGGCCAGGTCCGGCCGGCCGGCCAGGGCCCGCGCGATCTCGGTGGTCGTGGTGCCGCCGGTCAGGCCGATGACCTCGCCCGGGGTGATCAGGGCCGCGACCGCCTCGCTGATGCGGCGCTTCTCGGCGGCGCGGCGCGAGGTGCGGTAGCGCAGGGGGAGTTCGTACGAGACCCCGTGAAGGACGGCCCCGCCGCGCGTGCGGACCAGCAGCTGTTGCTCGGCGAGCTGGTCGAGGTCGCGGCGGATGGTCGCGGCGGACACGCCGAGGGCCTCGGCGGCCGGCTCCACCTCCACCTCGCCCCGTTCCACCAGCAGGTCCAACAGTGCCTGCCAGCGCTCCTTGCGGGTCATCGGCCGCCCCCTTCGATGTGCTCCATCGGCGTACCCGCCGACATTAACTCAGGCGATCCAGTCGTTGACGCTTGAAGTTGCGCGAAACTGCCAGCTACCTTGCAGGAAAACGCATTCAGTCCCGTTCCGCCGCATGAGGGAGCCTGCATGAGTCACGTCGCGCACGAGTTGGGCACACAGCCCGAATGCTGGGAGCGGGCCGCCGAACTGGCCGCGGTGCAGCGGGCGGTGCTGCCGCAGCCGGGGGAGCGTACCGCGATCGTCGGGTGCGGGACCTCGTACTACATGGCCCAGTCGGCCGCCGTGTTGCGCGAGGAGTCCGGCCAGGGCGAGACCGACGCCTTCGCCGCCTCGGAGTTCCCGCGCCACCGCCGCTACGACCGGGTCCTGGCCCTCACCCGCTCCGGGACGACCACCGAGGTGCTGGACCTGCTGGCCGGCCTGCGGGACGCGGGCGTGCCCACGACCGCCGTCATCGGCGATCCGGCGACCCCGGTGATGACCCTCGCCGACGACCTCGTCGTCCTCGACTTCGCCGATGAACAGTCCGTCGTGCAGACCCGTTTCGCCACCACCGCCCTCACCCTGCTGCGCGCCCACGCCGGACTGCACACCGCCTCCGTGGTCGCCGACGCCCGCACCGCCCTCGAGGAGCCGCTCCCCGCCGACCTGGAGGGCCGGGGGCAGTTCACCTTCCTCGGCCGCGGCTGGAGCGTCGGCCTCGCGAACGAGGCCGCACTGAAGATGCGCGAGGCCTCGCTCTCCTGGGCCGAGTCCTACCCGGCCATGGAGTACCGGCACGGGCCCATCAGCATCTCCGGGCCCGGCACCGTGACCTGGTCGCTCGGCGCCGCCCCCGAAGGGCTGGCCGCGCAGGTGCGGAGCACCGGCTCCCAGTGGGTGGAGGGCCGGCTCGACCCGCTCGCCGAGCTGGTCCGCGTGCACCGCCTCGCCCTCGCCGTCGCCGCCCACCAGCAGCTGGATCCCGACGCGCCGCGCCACCTGACCCGCTCGGTCATCCTCACCACCGGAGAGGAGGCGGTCCGATGAGCCTGGTCCCCGCCGGCGCGCTCGTCCGCGAGGCGGCGGGCGCGGGCCGCGCCGTCGCCGCCTTCAACATCATCACCCTGGAGCACGCCGAAGCGGTCGTCGCCGGAGCCGAGGCGGCCGGGCTGCCGGTCATCCTCCAACTCAGCGAGAACGCCGTGAAGTTCCGCGGCGGGCAGCTGCTGCCCATCTCCCGCGCGGCCGCCGCCTGCGCCGAGGCCGCCGGGGTCCCGGTCGGACTGCACCTCGACCACGTCAAGAGCCCCGAACTCCTGCGCCAGGCCTGCGAGGCGGGATACAGCTCGGTGATGTACGACGCCGCGCACCTGCCGTACGCCGAGAACCTGGAGGCGACCCGCTCCGCCGCCGACTGGGCCCACGCCAACGGACTGTGGATCGAGGCCGAGCTGGGCGAGGTGGGCGGCAAGAACGGCGCCGCCCCGCTGGACCCGCACGCGCCGGGCGCCCGGACCGACCCCGACGAGGCGCGCCGGTTCGTCGCCGACTCCGGGGTGGACGCCCTGGCCGTCGCCGTCGGCAGCACTCACGCGATGACCAGCCGGACCGCCTCCCTGGACCACGCCCTGCTGGCCCGGCTGGCCAAGACGCTGGACGTGCCGCTCGTCCTGCACGGCTCCTCGGGTCTGCCGGACGCGGAGCTCGCGGCGGCCGTCGCGGGCGGCATCCGCAAGGTCAACATCGGCACCGCCCTGAACGTGGCCATGACCGGGGCGATCCGCACCCACCTCACCCCCGCGGACCCCAGGCCCTACCTGACGGCCGCCCGCACGGCGATGGCGGCGACCGCCGAGGCCATGCTCAACGCCCTGAACTGACCCGCGTCCGCGGCCGCCGGTGCACGGCTCCCTCCCGCACGTCCCGCCCCTTCCGAATTTCTGGAACTGGTTCTACTCTGACCGCCGCCACACAGCGACCGGCTGGACCGCGAGACACCCGGAGGGGCCGTGCACCTCGAATACACGCCTGAGCAGCAGCAGTTGCGCACCGAGCTGCGCGCCTACTTCGCCGACCTGGTGCCCGAGGACGTCTACGCCCGCTACGAGGACCCGGCCGCGCAGAAGCGGTTCTACCGGGAGACCATCCGCCGCCTCGGCGCCGACGGCTGGCTCGGCGTCGGCTGGCCCAAGGAGTACGGCGGCCGCGGGATGTCCCCGATGGACCAGTTCATCTTCTTCGACGAGGCCGCGCAGGCCGTCGTACCGCTGCCCCTGATGGCGCTCAACACCGTCGGGCCGACCATCATGCAGTTCGGCACCGACGAGCAGAAGGCGTACTTCCTGCCCAGGATCCTCGCGGGCGAGATCGACTTCGCCATCGGCTACAGCGAGCCCGACGCGGGCACCGACCTCGCCGCGCTCACGTGCAAGGCCGTCCGCGAGGGCGACGAGGAGACCGGCACCTACGTGGTGAACGGGCAGAAGATCTGGACCACCAACGGAGACACCGCCGACTGGGTCTGGCTCGCGGTGCGCACCGACCCGGACGCCCCCGCCCACAAGGGCATCACCATGCTCCTGGTGCCGACCTCCGACCCGGGCTACTCCTGCACCCTCATCAACACCCTCGCCTCGCACGACACCACCGCCAGCTACTACGAGAACATCCGCGTCCCCGCGAGCCGCCGCGTCGGGCAGGAGAACAAGGGCTGGCGCCTGATCACCAACCAGCTCAACCACGAGCGCGTCACCCTCGCCGCCCACGGCACGATGGCCATCCGGGCCCTGCACGACGTCCAGCGCTGGGCCGCCGGGACGAAGCTCGCCGACGGCCGCCGGGTCATCGACCTGTCCTGGGTCCGCGGCCGCCTCGCCCGCACCCACGCCCGGCTCGACGCGATGAAGCTGCTCAACTGGCAGATGGTGGGCGCGGTCCAGTCCGGCACCCTCACGCCGCAGGACGCCTCGGCGGTCAAGGTCTACGGCTCCGAGGCCCGCCGCGACGCGTACGCCTGGCTCATGGAGGTCGTCGGCGCGGCAGGCCCCCTGAAGGACGGCTCCGCCGGGGCGGTCCTGCACGGCGAACTCGAACGCGGCTACCGCAGCGCCGTCATCTTCACCTTCGGCGGCGGCAACAACGAGATCCAGCGCGAGATCATCTCCTGGATCGGCCTCGGCATGCCCCGGGTGCGCCGCTGAGGGCGCCGGGAGGAGCGCCTCGGGGGCGCGGGCGGTCTACACGGTACGGGTGACCGTGACCAGGACGGTGACGGGGCCGGTCGCGCCGTTCCGGGCGAGGCAGGCGGTGACCGCACTGCGTACGTCCTCGCGCACCTGCCGGGCCACGTCGACGGCACGGCGGTCGGCGTGCAGGATGCAGCGGACCTCCACGTGCCATCCGCCTTCCTCGGTGGGGCCGCAGCGGATACCGGCCGCCTCCCGGTGCGGCGCGGTTCCCGCGGTCACGGCGTGGTGGGCGCGGGAAGCCGCGAGAGCCAGCTGCTCGGAGAGCGCGGGCTGGAGGGCGGCCACACCGGGAGCGTCGAGGGCCGCGGCGGCCGCTGCCCGCTGGACGTCCTCGCGGTGGATGGCGGTCATCGCCGGCCCGGCCCGGACCGCTCGCCACCCGGCGCGCGGGGGAGTTCGAGCACGTCGTCGATCTCCAGGTCGACGGCCGTGACGGCGAGACCGAGCGTGTGCTCAGCCGCGTCGAGGACGGCCCTGCGCACCTCTTCCGCGCGTTCGCGCAGCGGCCGGTCCAGTGCGGCCGCCACGGTGAGGGCGACGGCGTGGACCCGGTGGCCGCCCTGGACGGGTGTCAGGCGGCAGCTGGCCGCGCGGGCGCCGGCGACGGTGTCCGCGGCCCGGCGCAGTACCTTCGCGGCGGCGCTCTCGGCGATGCGCAGATCGTCACCGGGATCGTCCAGCACCAGCATGGCCCCCAGCCGTACCTCGGCCCGGACCGCGTTGATGACCCGGTTGGCGAGGCCGTGGCCGTCGGGCTGCTCCTCGGCGCGCAGAGCACGGGTGGCCCGGTCCAGGGCCGCCAGGCCCTCGACGGCCTCCCTGCAGTAGGGGCAGCTGCTGCTGTGCGGGTCCGCCGCACCGGCCGGGCCGCGGGCCTGCTCCCAGGCACGGCCGAGGGGGCGCCCACAGGGCAGCGGCTCCGCGCCGGCCAGCAGCTCGGCGTCAGGGGCCAGGGGTGCTCCGGCCCTCGGGGCGCCCATGGTCCCGGGCGCGTCGCGGGAGGTGAGGTGCGGGTCGTCTAGCGCCATGGGCGCATCGCCTCCATCAGAGCGCGTCGTGCGCGAAAGAGTCTGCCGCGCACCGTTTGTTCGCTGCTGCCCACCACATGGGCGATCTCCTCGTAGTGCAGGCCGTGCAGCTCGCGCAGGACCCAGCACACGCGCAGGTCCGGGCGCAGCTCCAGCAGTGCTCGCGCCAGTGCGGCCGTCGCCGCGTCGGCCTCGGCCACGCGCGGCGGTGAGCTGTCCGCGTCCGCGGCAGCGGTTTCGGGGACGACGTCCAGGGGCAGCGGGCGGGGCCGGCGGCGCAAGGTGTTGAGGCAGCGGTTCGTGACGATGCGGTACATCCAGGTGCCGAACGAGGCGCCGTGGCGGAACTCCGGCAGCTGCCTCCAGGCGCTGAGGAAGGCGTCCTGGACGGCGTCCTCGGCGTCCGCCCGGTTGCCCAGCAGGTGCTGGGCCAGGGCGAGCAGGCGGCTGCTGTGCCGGCGGACCAGGACGGCGAACGCGTCCTCATCCCCTTCGGAAGCCCGTACTGCCAGGACACGGTCGGCCAGGTCGCCGGTAGCGTCCCGGTCCGCGGCGACGCCGGCGGTCGGCTGCGGCGCCGGCCGCAACGGGAGGTCCGCACCGGGCGGGGGCGGGGGTCTGGTCCTGTTGCGCATCCGCCGCTCGCTTTCTGCCGCAGACGCTCGTCGCGGCTGCGTACGCACTCCTCGATGGTATGCGGTGCACGTGGCCCGAGCCGGGTGAGGAACGCCCGCGCGAGGTGTCCAACGTACGAGGGCACCGCACCGGCGCCCGGACGGACATCCTGGGGAGGTCCCCATGTCGGACACCATCAACCCCTCCGCGGGCGGGAGCGCGTCACGCCCTGCCGACACGGCCCTGACGGGTCAGACCGGCGCCGGGACCGCGCCCGAGACGCGGGGCCGGACGACCATCGCCGACAGCGTGGTCGAGAAGATCGCGGGGATGGCCACCCGCGAGGTGCCGGGCATCCACAGCCTCGGCTCGGGCATGGCCCGCACGCTCGGGGCGGTGACGGACAAGGTTCCCGGCGGCCGTGCCAACGTGACGCGCGGCGTGAAGGTCGAGGTGGGGGAGCGGCAGGCCGCCGTCGATCTCGACGTGGTCGTGGAGTACGGCGTGGCCATCGTGGACATCGCCGCCGACGTCCGCACCAGCGTCATCACGGCCGTGGAACGCATGACCGGCCTGGAGGTCGTCGAAGTGAACATCACCGTCGACGACGTCCACCTGCCCGACGAGGAGGACGAAGAGGTCGGCGACGGCCGGGTGCAGTGACCTTGCGCGGCCCCGGCATCGCGCCGCCGGGCCGACGATCGACGTGAAATCAAGGTGAGTGAGATGAGCGCAGCAACCACGGGCCTGCTGGCCGGCATGGCCCTGGGCTTCGCCGCATTCTTCGGCGGCTTCTGGGCGTTCCTGCTCGTGGCGTTCCTGGGCCTGGTCGGCCTCGTGATCGGCCGCATGCTGCAGGGTGACCTGGAGCTGTCGGACTTCACGCATTCCCGGGACCGGCAGTGAGCCCGCAGCCCGGGGCCCTCGCGCCCGCGGGGGCAGCGGCGGCCCCCGCGCGGCCGGTCCTGCCGGCGGCCGAACGCGGCGCCACGGTGATCCCCGAGAAGGTGGTGGCCCGCATTGCGGCCCTCGCGGCCAGGGAGGCCCTGGCCGGGCAGAGGGACCCCTCGGTCCCCTCGGCCGCCCGTGCCAGGGCGGCCGCCGCGCACGCCTCGGTCACCGTCGGCGGCGGCACGGTGCGGCTCGGTCTGACCCTGGACCTGCCCTACCCCGCGGACCTCGCCCGCGCCTCCCGCGAGGTGCAGCAGTACGTGGGCGAGCGGGTGGCCCGACTGACCGGTCTGCGCGTCACCGAAGTCACCCTCGCCATCGAGCACCTGGTCCTCTCCGGGGGCCTGGAACACCGACGCGTGCAGTGAACCGGTCCGCAGTCCCCCAGGGAAGGAGAGCCGGCATGAACCGGGACGGAATGAAACCGGACGGTATGAATGCGCACGCCATGAACCGGGACGGTGCGCGACGGGACGGTATGCAACCGGACCGAGACCCCCGGGCCGGTTCGGAGCAGCCCACCGCAGCCGGCGCGGTCACCACCCCCGCGGCGGGGCAGCCGGCCCAGCCGTCCGCGGCCGGCCCGCGGGCGACGGCCAGGCGCCCGTGGTCCGCACGCCGGATACCCGCCGCGCTGACGGCGCTCCTCATCGCGGCCGCGGCGGGGACCCTGCTGTTCGATGTCGTCCGGGTCCGTGCCGGCCGGCCCGCCGCGGCCTGGCGCACGCGCCTGGCCGACGAACTGGCCACCCGCCCGCTCGACGACACCTGGATGCGGATCGGCGCTGCCGTCCTCGCCCTCCTCGGCCTCTGGCTGCTCGTCCTCGCCCTCACCCCCGGCCTGCGCCACCAGTGGCCCCTGCGCACCCCCGACGCGCACATGCGCGCCGTGCTGGACCGCGACGCCGCGCAGCTCCTCCTGCGGGACGCCGCCATGCGCGTCCCCGGGGTCGGCGCCGCCAGGTTCCGGATCTTCCGGAACCACATCCGGGCCACGGCGGACGTGCGGTTCCGCGCCGCGGCCGACGTGAAGGCCGATCTCCTGGCCGCTCTGCGGGAGGAACTGGACCGGCTCGCCCTTGCCCACCCGCCTTCGCTCGCCGTTCGGGTCCGCCCGCGCCGCACGTGACGCGCCGCGCAGGACCAGGCCCGGCAAGAGACAGGAAACGGATCCCATGAAGAGGAAATCCGCACTCAACCGCGTCCTGCTGGCCCTGACCGGCACCGTCCTGCTCGGCACGGGCCTCCTGATGCTGGCGGGCGGCTTCGACCTCTACCGGCGCTGGCGGATGGCACCACCCGACGGCTGGCCCCTGACCGCTCCCCACGACGTGCTGCTCGGGGCCGCCGACCGGACCCGCTGGACGGGCGAAGGATGGTGGTGGCCCCTGGTCATCGCGGTCCTGGCCCTCGGCGTCCTGCTCGCCGTGTGGTGGCTGCTGGTGCAACTGCGCCGCACGCACCCCGGCCGCATCCCCCTGTCCGGAGCCCCCGGCGGTGACGGTGTGGAGCTGCGCGAGCGCGCCCTCGGCGACGCTCTGGCCGCCGACGCCCGGCAGCAGCCCGGCGTCCACAAGGCCCGGGCGCGGATGGTCGGCACGACCCGCCATCCGCAAGCCCGGCTCGACCTCACCCTCACCCCCGGCAGCGAACCGGGCCCCGCCCTGCGGGCGCTGCGCGACGGCCCGCTGGAACGCGCCCGCCGCTCCACCGGCCGGCCCGGACTCCCGGCGGACTTGCACCTGCGGGTGAGCCCGCACAAAGCCCACCGCGCCGACTGAGCGCCCGTGCCAGGGCCACGGGACCGCGCCCCCGCCCGGCGGTCAGGGCCGGTCGTACCAGGCGAACGCCGAGATGCGCCAGCCCTCCGGGGTGCGGACGAACTGGATGGTCTTGGTTCCGCCGCCCTCGAAGGGCTCGCCGTCCAGGATCCCGGACTTGCGGTACGCGCCGAACCGCGAGGCGATATCGCCTTCGATCTCCGTCCGTTCGGAGGTCTCCCACTCCGCGAACTCGAGCAGCCGGCCGTCCGCCAGCAGCCGCAGGCGGGGCTCGACGAACTCGTCCACCGTGTACACCGTGAACTCGGGGCCCGTCTTGACGATCACGCCGCCCGGGACGACCAGCCGGCGTATCCGGCCCACATCGGCGGCCTTGCCGCCCCGGTTGTCGAAGGCGCCGAAGAAGTCGGCCGTCACCGCGTCGATCTCGCTCTTGGACATGGCGCGACGGTAACACCGGGGCCGTACGCTGGAGCCACCGGACGCCTACGGCAAGGAGGTACGGGGAGGATGGAAAACAGCGAGGCCGTCCCCGACCCGGGGCTGTACGGTCCGGCGTCCGTCACCTGGCAGTGCCACGGCGACCCGATGATGTGGATCGCCGGCGTCCGTGCCCTCTACCTGCAGGCCCTGCACCCGCGGGCCGTCCGCGGGGTCATGGAGAACAGCGACTTCAGGACGGATGCCTGGGGGCGGCTGCTGCGCACCGCCGACTTCGTCGGGACCCTCACCTACGGCACCACCGAGGACGCCGAACGCGCCGGAGCCCGCGTCCGGGCGATCCACCGCAAGCTCTCCGCGACCGACCCGGACACCGGCGAGCGCTTCCCCGTCGACGACCCCCCACTGCTGCTGTGGATCCACTGCGCCCAGATCGACAGCTTCCTGCACGTCCTGCGCCGCTCCGGCATCCCCCTCACTCCCGCCCAGGCCGACCGCTACGTCGACGAGAACCGGGTCAACGCCCGCCTCGTCGGCCTCGACCCGGCCGCCGTACCCGCCGACACCGCACAACTCGCCGCGTACTTCGAGACGGTCCGCCCGGAGCTCGCCGCCGGCCCCGACGCCCGCGCCGTGGACGACTTCCTGCGCGGCCCGCCCGTCCCCCCGATCCTCGTACCTGGCCGAAACCTGCTGTGGGGCCCGCTCGCCGCGCTCGCCTACGGATCCCTCCCCGACTGGGCGCACCAGCTGTACGGGCGGCCCGCTCCCGCCCCAGAGACCGTCACCCGCAGCCTGCGCCTCACGGGCCACGCGCTGCGCAGCATTCCCGCAGGTCTGCGCTGGCAGCTGCCCCCAGGTCACATCTTGAAGGCGATGCGCCGCATGGGCCCCGGGAGTCGCCCCTCCCCGTACACACTGCGTACATCAACGGCCATACTGGACCGGCCGGGGAGGGCGAGGCACGACAACGGGGGCGACTTCAAGACATGGCGGAGTCCAGACTGATCCAGGGCCGTTACCGGTCGCTCGACCTGATCGGTCGCGGCGGCATGGGCGAGGTGTGGCGGGCCCGGGACGAGTCACTGGGCCGGCAGGTCGCCGTGAAGTGCCTCAAGCCGATCGGGGCGGAGCAGGACGCCCACTTCACCCAGGTGCTGCGCGAGCGGTTCCGCCGCGAGGCGCGCGTCGCCGCGTCCCTCCAGCACCGGGGGGTCACCGTCGTCCACGACTTCGGCGACGACAGCGCCGCCGGCGGCCCCCTCTACCTCGTCATGGAACTCCTCGAAGGCCGCAACCTCAGCCAGCTCCTGGAGGACAACGAGGCCCGCCCGCTCCCCGTCGACGTGGTCGTCGACATCGCCGAGCAGATGGCGGCCGCCCTCGGCTACACCCACGACCAGGGCGTCGTCCACCGCGACCTGAAGCCGGCCAACATCATGCGGCTCACCGACGGAACCGTGAAGATCTGCGACTTCGGCATCGCCCGCCTGGCCCACGACATCGGATTCACCGCCAAGCTCACCGGCGGCGGCATGGCCATGGGCACCCCCCACTACATGTCGCCCGAGCAGATCGCGGGCGGCGAGGTCGACCACCGCAGCGACTTGTACTCCCTCGGCTGCGTCCTCTACGAGATCGCCACCGGCGCCCCGCCCTTCGACCTCGGCGACTCCTGGTCCGTGCTGGTCGGCCACCGCGACACCGCTCCCGTACCCCTGCGCGAGCACCGCCCCGAACTGCCCGCCTACTTCGAACGGGTGGTCCTGGACCTCCTGGCCAAGCGCCCCGAAGACCGGCCCGGCGACGCCCGCCACCTGCACCGGCGGCTCGTCGAGGCGCGCCTGGGCCCCGGCGACCCGCCCGGCGCCCAGGCCCCCCTCCCGGCCTGGGCCGCCGGGATGACCGCCGGACGCAAGGCCGGGATCGAGGCCCGCCCCGCGAGCGGCGCATGGGCGGTGCTCACCGGCTCCTGGACGGCCCCGCGCCCCAGCGGCGCGCACCGGATCGTCCGCCCTTCGCCCGCCGAGGACCCCCGGCTCACCGCCCCGTACGGCGCTCCGCGCCTCCCCGGCCCCCGCGACACCGGCCCCGGAGCCCTCGCCGCGGGCCACACCCGCGCCTTCGCCCTCAGCCGCGCCGGCCGCCCCGCGGAGGCCCTGGCCGTGTACGAAGCCGTGGCCGAGGGCCGCGCGCGGGTGCTCGGCCCGGACCACCCCGACACCCTCGCCGCGCGCCAGGAGACGGCGTACGAACTGGGCCGGCTGGGCCGCCACGCGGAGGCGTACGCGATCTACCGCGCGGTCCTCGTGGCCCGCGAGCGCACGGCGGGGCCCCTCCACCCCGACACCCTGCGCTGCCGCCACAACCTGGCCTGCGCCCTCGGCGCGCTGGGCCGCTTCACGGAGGCCCACGCCACCGCCGCCGCGGTCGCCGCCGACCGGGCCGCCGTGCTCGGTGCCGAGCACGCGGACACCCTGCTGACCCGCTACGAGGTGGCGTACGCGCTCGGCCGCCTGGAGCGCTGGCAGGAGGCCCTGGCCGCGTTCCGCGAGGTGGCCGCCGTACGGGAACGGGTGCTCGGCCGCGACCACCCCGACACCCTGGCCGCGCGCTACGAGGTCGGCATCGCGCTCGGCCGCACCGGCAACAGCGCCCAGGCCCTCGACCTGTTCCGGGCCCTGGTCCGCGACCGCACCCGCGCGTACGGGGCCGCCGACCCGGAGACCCTGCGCGCCCGGCACGTCCTCGGCGTCAACCTCGGCCGGCTGGGCCGCTGGGAGGAGGCGGTGGCCGAAGCGCGGCAGGTGGGTGCCGCCCGGGCCGGGGTGCTCGGCCCGGAGCACCCCGACACCCTCGTCAGCCGCCGCGAACTCGCCGCGGGACTGGGCCGGCTGGGCCGCTGGGAGGAGGCCCTGCCCATCTACCGGGACCTGGCCGGGATCCGCGAGCGGGCCCAGGGCGACGGGCATCCCGACACGGCCCAGGCCCACGCCGACGAGGCGTACTGTCTGGAGCGGCTCGGCCAGGTGTGCTACCAAGAGCCATGACGACCTTCGGGCGGGACGTATACGACGACGTGATCGTGGGCGGCGGGCACAACGGCCTGGTGGCCGCCGCGTACCTGGCGCGGGCGGGCCGCGCGGTCCTCGTCCTGGAACGGCTCGGGAACACCGGCGGGGCGGCCGTCTCCACCCGGCCCTTCGCCGGTGTCGACGCCCGCCTCTCGCGCTACTCCTACCTCGTCTCCCTGCTCCCCCCGAAGATCGTGCGCGACCTGGAGCTGCGGTTCGCCGTCCGCCGCCGCACCGTCTCCTCGTACACGCCCGTGGAACGCGACGGCCGGCCCGGCGGACTCCTCGTCGGGAGCGACGAGCAGCGCACCCGGGAGTCGTTCGCGCGCCTGACCGGCTCGGACCGGGAGTACGAGAACTGGCGAGCCTTCTACGGGACCACCGGGCAGGTGGCCCGCGCCGTGTTCCCGACCCTCACCGAGCCGCTGCCCACCCGCGGGGAGCTGCGCGCCCGCATCGACGACGAGGCCGCCTGGCGGATGCTCTTCGAGGAACCGCTGGGCCAGGCGGTGGAAGCCCGTTTCGCCGACGACCTGGTGCGCGGAGTCGTCCTGACGGACGGGTTGATCGGCACCTTCGCCGACGCGCACGACCCCTCGCTCGTGCAGAACCGCTGCTTCCTCTACCACGTCATCGGCGGCGGGACCGGGGACTGGGACGTGCCCGTGGGCGGTATGGGCGCCCTGACCGACGCCCTCGTGACCGCCGCGCGGGCCGCCGGGGCGGAGATCGCCACCGGGCACGAGGTGCTGCGGATCGACACGCACGGGACCGGACCGGCGGAGGTGGTGTTCCGCACGGCCGCGGGGGAGGGGCGGGTCGTCGGCCGCACGGTGCTGGTGAACGCCTCGCCGCGGGCGCTGGCCGAACTCCTCGGCGAGACACCGGCCCAGCCGGCCCCCGAGGGCGCCCAGCTCAAGGTCAACATGCTGCTGCGCAGGCTGCCCCGGCTGCGGGACACCTCCGTGGACCCGCGCGAGGCCTTCGGCGGCACCTTCCACATCGCCGAGGGGTACGGCGAGCTGGCCCGGGCCCACGCGGAGGCGGCGTCCGGCGAACTGCCCTCCGTGCCGCCCTCGGAGATCTACTGCCACTCGCTGACCGACCCGACGATCCTCGGGCCGGAGCTGGTGGAACAGGGCTACCAGACCCTCACGCTGTTCGGCCTGCACACCCCGGCCCGGCTGTTCGGACACGACAACCAGCAGGCGCGCGAGGTCCTGCTGGCGGCCACCCTCGCGCAGCTCGACGCGCACCTGGCCGAACCGCTCACCGACTGCCTCGCCTTCGACGCGGACGGCCGGCCGTGCATCGAGGCGAAGACACCGCTGGACCTGGAGCGCGAACTGCGCCTGCCCGGCGGCCACATCTTCCACCGGGACCTGTCCTGGCCGTACGCCGAGGCCGGCGGCGGCCGCTGGGGAGTGGAGACCGCCCACCGCAACGTCCTGCTGTGCGGTGCGGGGGCGGTCCGCGGCGGCGGCGTCAGCGGGGTTCCCGGACACAACGCGGCGATGGCCGTCCTGGGGCACTGAGCCGTTTCGGCCGTCGCGGACCGCCCTCAAGACCGCCGCCTTCCCCATGACGTCACTCCGTCAGGGCGGGGAGTTCGAAGGAGAAGAGGTCGTCCAGTGCGCGGCGGGTTGTGCGGGCGGGGGCGGCGCGGACGGCGAGGTCGCGGGCGGCCGCGGCGAGGGGGTGGGACAGGGCCGAGAGGCGGCCCGCCCGGCGGGCCCGCACGCGGAGGGCGTCGGTGCGGGAGAGGCGGGCGCGTGTGTAGGCGGCGAGGGCGGCGGGCACCTCCCCGCCGTCCAGCAGGTGGGCCAGGACGGCGGCGTCCTCGACGGCCTGGCAGCCGCCCTGGCCGAGGTGGGGGGTCATGGCGTGCGCGGCGTCGCCGAGCCAGGCGAGCCGGCCCCGGTGGTAGGCGGGGAGCCGCGCGGCCAGGTCGTACAGGTCGTGCTGGAGCACGGCCGCCGGATCGATCCGCGCGAGCAGGGCGGGGATCGGGTCGTGCCAGGTGCCGTAGCGGCGCAGGAGTTCGGTGCGGACGTCGGCCGGGCGGTAGCCCGCGGGGACGACGGCGGTGGCGTAGACGTAGGTCCGCCCGTCGGCGAGCGGGACGACGCCGAAGCGCTCGCCGCGGCCCCAGGTCTCGGTGGCCCCGTACCCGGGGACGCTGCCGGTGCCGGTGCCGGTGCCGGTGCCCGCGCCCGTGCCCGCGCCCGTGTCCGCTTCTGCGGGCAGGACGGTGCGCCAGGCCGTTTCCCCGCTGTAGCGCAGGCCGGGATGGTCCGGGAAGTACCGGTGGCGCAGGGGGCTGTGGATGCCGTCGGCGGCGACCGCGAGGTCGGCGCCGAGGTCTCCTGCGGCCGTGCGGACCACCGTGCGGCCACCGGTCTGGTCCACGGCGGTGACGGCGGCGCCGTACGCGAGGGACCCCTCGGGGAGTGCGGCGGTCAGGGCGGCGGCCAGGTCCGCGCGGTGCACGGCGAGCGGCAGGCGGCCGTAGCGGGCGGCGAGTGCGGCGGCGTCGGCGCGCCCGAGCCAGCCGCCCGCCGGGCGGCGCAGGCCCATCGCGGCGGGGGCGGCGCGGCCCGCGGCGCGGGCGGGGTCGAAGCCGATGGCGTCGAACGCCCGCAGGGCGTTGGGGGCGAGGACGAGGCCGGCGCCGGCGGCGGAAGGCCCCGGGTCCCGCTCGCAGACGGTGACCCGCCAGCCGCGGCGGTGCAGGGCCAGGGCGGCGCTGAGCCCGCCGATCCCCGCACCCGCCACGACCGCATGACGCTGGGACATGACGTGCCCTCCTGTCGAGAGATCCTCTACATCCGTAGAGGGATGGTCGTCACTCTACATCTGTAGAGTGATCCCATGTCCACCCGAGACCGCGGAGGCGACCGCAGCGCCGACCGCACACCCGACCGCAGGACCCTCATCGCTGACACCGCGATCGACCTCGTCGCCGCGGGCGGCCTGCGGGCGCTGACGCACCGCGCGGTCGACGCCGCGGCGGGGCTGCCGGCGGGCAGCACCTCCTACTACTTCCGTACGCGGACGGCGCTGATCGCCGCCTGCTACCAGCGGCTGGCGGAGCTGGACCTCGCCGACCTCGACACGGACGGGCCGCCGGGGCCGCCCATGGGCCGGGACGTGGCCGCGGCGGCGCTCGCAGGGCTGCTGTACCGCTGGCTGACCGCGGGCCGCGCGCGCCAGCTGGCCCGGTTCGAGCTCAGCCTGGAGGCGGCGCGCAACCCGGAGCTCGAGACGGACTTCCACCGGGCGGGCCAAGGGGCGCGGGCCCGGGCGGCGGGGATACTGGCCGCCCTCGGAGCGGAGCGCCCCGAAGAGGCGGCCGACCTCATGGTCGCCTGGGCCGACGGGCTCCTCTACGACCGGCTGGCCGGCGCCTTCGCGCGCTCCCGCCCGGCGCCGGACCTGTCCGAACTGACCTCCGTCACCCGCAGGATGATCGACGCGGCGCTCTCCGCCTAGCTTGCGCCGTGCCCATGCCCGTGCCCGTGCCCGTGCCGATGCCCGTGCCCGCTGCACCGTGGTGGCGTCCGGGCCGGCGCCGGTGGCCTGCCCCAGCCGATGGGCCGAGCCGCACCGGAACGTGCAGGAATGCGCCACCCGTTCTCCGGTGGGACCGGCCCACCCGCGGCGCCCCGCCGGCCATGCGGCAGGATGGCAGCCCGCTTCGCGTGCGTACACACGCCCGAACGGGGCTCCGCACAGCACGATCTGACAGGTGAAGAAGTGACGAGACATCACATAGGGCGGGCGGCCGCGTCCCGCGCCGTTCTCCAGGACCGCCGCGGTGGGGAGGGGGTCCTGTGAGCCGGGATCTCGTCGTGCACGACTGGATCGTGGCCGCCATCGCAATGGCGGCGGGTGTCGCGGCCGGACTGCTGTTGCGCGCCCTCCTGAAGTGGCTGGGCGTGCACGCCCGCAGGACGGCGTGGCGCGGGGACGACGTCATCGTCGACGCGCTGCGCACCCTGGCCCCCTGGGCCGCCGTCATCGGGGGCGCGGCCGCGGCGGCTTCGGTGCTGCCGCTCACCGCGCGGGTCACGGGCCTCGTGAACGATGCACTGACCGCCCTGCTCGTCCTCATCGCCACGGTCACGGCCGCCAGGGTCGTCGCGGGGCTCGTGCAGTCGCTGGCGCAGGCCCGTACGGGAGTGGCCGGATCGGCCAGCATCTTCGTCAACATCACGCGCGTCGTCGTGCTGACGATGGGCGTCCTCGTCGCCCTCGAAACCATGGGCGTGTCCATCGCGCCGTTGCTCACCGCTCTTGGCGTCGGCGGTCTCGCGGTCGCGCTGGCCCTGCAGGACACCCTCGCCAACCTCTTCGCGGGAGTGCACATCCTCGCCTCGAAGACGGTGCAGCCCGGTGACTACATCCGGCTCAGCAGCGGGGAGGAGGGCTACGTGGTGGACATCAACTGGCGCAACACCGTGGTGCGCAACCTGTCCAACAACCTGGTGATCATCCCCAACGGGCGCCTCGCGCGCACGAACATGACCAACTTCACCCAGCCGGAACAGAAGTTGTCGCTCCTCGTCCAGGTGGGGGTCGGCTACGACAGCGACCTGGCGCACGTCGAGCGGGTCACCCTCGAGGTCGTCGACAGCGTGATGGCCGACGTCTCCGGCGGGGTCGCCGACCACGAGGCGGCCGTACGCTTCCACACGTTCGCGGACTCCCGGATCGAATTCAACGTGATCCTGGGCGTGGGCGAGTTCAGCGACCAGTACCGCATCAAGCACGAGTTCATCAAGCGCCTGCACGAGCGCTACCGGGCGGAAGGGATCTCCATCCCCGCCCCGACGCGGACGGTCTCGGTCCGGCCGTTGGGGGCACCGCTGCCACACCAGCGCGATGCCCCTTCCCCGGCCCCGGCCCCCGTCCCCGCCCCGGTTCCGGTCGAGCTCTGAGAGCCGGCCGCTAGTCCGCCGAGCGGGTCCAGCCGACCGGTTCGAGGCGGGCGGCGTCGGCGGGCCGGTCCTCGGCGAAGAGGAGGCGGGCCGGTTCCGCGACGCGGACGAGGTCGACGTAGATGCCGCGTCCCACGTAGCGACCGGTCGCGGTGTGGCGCAGGCGGAGGCGGACCTCGCGGCCGGCCCAGGCCGCCGTGAGGGGGGCCTCCAGACGGTGCCAGATACGGCCGGACCAGCCGCTCACGGAGCCCCGCGGCCAGGTTTCGGGAGTGCCGCCCGTGGAGCGCAGGGTGGTGAAGGGGAGCGGCTGCCACTGTTCTCCGTCGGGCGAGGCCTCCACGTGCAGGGCGCCCTCGCCGGGCACGGTGTCCCACCAGACGGCGCAGCGCAGCCGGGCGGCCGCCGTCGCCGGGGTGAGTGGCGGCAGGGTCAGGGTCCCCGACGCGCCCGGGGTGATCCCCGAGAACCAGGCCGGGCCCCCGTGCCGCGTGCGGACCGGGACGGCACGGGCGAAGCGGTTGCCGACGGCGACCCGCGGCGCGCTGCCGGCCCGCCAGGTGCGAACGGGGTGGACGGAGTTCCCGAGCAGGATCAGGAAGGAGTCGGTGGAGGGGTCGAGGACCAGGGAGGTGCCGGTGAAACCGGTGTGGCCGGCGGAGTGCGGGGTGGCCATGGCGCCCATGTACCAGTGCTGGTAGAGCTCGAAGCCGAGGCCGTGGTCGTCGCCGGGGAAGGAGGTGTTGTAGTCGGTGAAGAGCAGCTCGACGGAGGCGGCCCGAAGAATGCGCCGGCCCGCGTAGACGCCGCCGTCGAGCAGGGTGCGGGCGAGGACGGCCAGGTCGAAGGCGGTGCCGAAGACCCCGGCGTGGCCCGCGACTCCGCCGAGCGCGTACGCGTTCTCGTCGTGGACCTCTCCCCACACCAGTCCGCGGTCCAGGCCCGACCAGGGCGGGCGCTGCACCTCGGTGGCGGCCGTGACCCGGCGCCAGGAGCGCGGCGGGTTGTACCGGGTGCGCTGCATCCCGAGCGGAGCAGTGATCTCGTCGTGGAGCAGGACGTCCAGCGTGCGACCGGTGATCTGTTCCAAGAGCAGCTGGAGGGTGATCAGGTTCAGGTCGGAGTACCGGTACACCGTCCCGGGAGTCTCCTGCGGCTGCACCGACCACAGCAGCCTCAGGCGGCCCTCGCGCGTGGGTTCCTTGTAGAAGGGCGCCCACGAGCGCAGCCCTGAGGTGTGGGTGAGCAGCTGACGGACCGTGATCACCTCCTTGCCGCCCCCGGTGAAGAGCGGCAGGTACCGGCGCACCGGAGCCTCCAGGTCCAGCCGGCCGCGCTCCATCTGCTGCACGGCCAGGACGGAGGTGAACAGCTTCGTCAGCGAGGCCAGGTCGAAGACGGTGTCCTCGGCCATCGCGATCCGCTCGGCCGCGGGGAACTCCCGTACGCGGTCGGTCCGCCCGTCGTAGTCCGCGTACCGCACGGCGTCGCCCATGGCGCGGTGCAGTGCGATGGTGCGGCCCCGGCCTGCGAGGACCACCGCACCGGCGTAGTGGGGGTGCTCGGGAGAGGGGCCCAGGAACCGCCGCGCCTCCTCCGCCACCCCTTCCAGGTGCCGGTCCAGCAGCCCGGCCTGTCGCGCGGATCCGTAGCGCAGCCGCAGTCCCTGGAGTGCGCGCCGCTCGGCCGGCCCGCCCGCCGCCCCCGCGGGGCTGCCGGGGAGCGCGGCGTGCAGTACGAGCACCCCACCGAGCGCGAGCAGCCGGGCCCCCAGCCGGCGCCGGCTCAGGCCCGGGCCCTGCTCCTGGCCCTGTCCCTGCCCTTCCGCTTCCCCCGGCCCCCGCCCCGGCCCCCGCCCTCGCCAGGGCCCGGCCGAGGCTTCCGCTCCGGCGCCCGCTGCCCCGTCAGCCCCCGTACCCGCTGCCCCGTCAGCCCCCGTAGCTGCTGCCATGTCCGGCCCTCCTGCCGCTGTCCGTTGCCGTTGTTCGCTGCCGCTGCCGCTGCCGCTGCCGCTGCCCGCCGTTTGCGTCCGCCCGGCGCGCCGCGTCGCGGGGCTCCGCCCCGGACCCCGCCGAACGCCGGCGGGCGGGAGCCGCTCCCGGCGCGCCGCACGTTAGTGGGTATCTGCCCGCACGGCGGGCACCCTCCGCACCGACCGGCCGTCAAAGAATCTGACACAGCATCAGAAAATCTCTTCCCTCGACCGGCGGGCTGCGGCATCCTGCCGCCCATGGAGACGGAGCTGAGCAAGAAACTGGGAGTCGAGCACGCCATCTTCGGCTTCACGCCCTTCCCGGCGGTCGCCGCCGCCATCACCAGGGCGGGCGGATTCGGCGTCCTCGGAGCGGTCCGCTACACCGCGCCCGACGACCTCAAACGCGACCTCGACTGGATGCAGGCGCACACCGACGGCAAGCCCTACGGCCTCGACGTCGTCATGCCCGCCAAGAAGGCCGTCGACGGCATCAGCGAAGCCGACATCGAGGCGATGATCCCGGCCGGCCACCGCGCCTTCGTCCGCGACACCCTCGCCAAACACCACGTGCCCGAGCTCGCCGAGGGCGAGGCCTCCGGCTGGCGGATCACCGGCTGGATGGAGCAGGTCGCCCGCAACCAGCTCGACGTCGCCTTCGACTACCCCATCAAGCTCCTGGCGAACGCCCTGGGTTCCCCGCCTGCCGACGTCATCGCGCGGGCCCACGACCACGGCGTCCTCGTCGCCGCCCTCGCCGGCAGCGCCAAACACGCCCGCCGCCACGCCGAAGCCGGCATCGACATCGTCGTCGCCCAGGGCTACGAGGCCGGCGGGCACACCGGGGACATCGCCACCATGGTCCTGGTCCCCGAGATCGCGGAGGCCGTCGCCCCGCTCCCGGTCCTCGCCGCGGGCGGCATCGGCAGCGGCGAGCAGATCGCCGCCGGACTCGCCCTCGGCGCCCAGGGCGCCTGGCTCGGCTCCCTCTGGCTCACCACCACCGAGGCCGACCTGCACTCGCGGGCCCTCACCCGCAAGCTGCTCGCCGCAGGCTCCGGCGACACCGTCCGCTCCCGCGCCCTCACCGGCAAGCCCGCCCGCCAGCTGCGCACGGAGTGGACCGACGCCTGGGACGACCCGGAGGGCCCCGGCGCCCTCCCCATGCCCCTGCAGGGGCTGCTCGTCGCCGAGGCCGTCTCCCGCATCCAGAAGTACGAGGTCCAGCCGCTGCTCGGCACCCCCGTCGGCCAGATCGTCGGCCGGATGAACGAAGAGCGCAGCGTCCAGGCCGTCTTCGACGACCTGACGAGCGGCTTCGAGCGAGCCATCGACCGCATGAACCGCATCGCCGGCCGAGTCCGAGAGGCGTGATCCACGTGACCGACCAGCTCCCCAACGGCTTTTGGGCCCAGGCCGCCGCCGACCCCGGGCGCACCGTCCTCGTCACCCCCGAAGGCGAGGAATGGAGCGCCGGCCGCCTGCACGCCGACGTCAACCGCCTCGTCCACGGCCTGCGCGCCGCCGGCCTGGACAAGGGGGACGCGTTCGCCGTCGTCCTCCCCAACGGCGTCGAGTTCCTCACCGCCTACCTCGCCGCCTCCCAGGCCGGCTTCTACCTCGTCCCCGTCAACCACCACCTCGTCGGCCCCGAGATCGCCTGGATCGTCTCCGATTCGGGAGCCAAGGTCCTCATCGCCCACGAGCGCTTCGCCGGGGCCGCCACGGCCGCGGCCGACGAGGCGGCCCTGCCCGCGAGCCGGCGCTACGGCGTCGGAGCCGTCCTGGGCTTCCACCCGTACGGGCAGCTCCTGGACGGGCAGCCCGTGACGGCACCCGAGGACCGCACCCTCGGCTGGGTCATGAACTACACCTCCGGCACCACCGGCCGACCGCGCGGGATCCGCCGCCCGCTGCCCGGCAAGCTCCCGGAGGAGACGTACCTCGGCGGCTTCCTCGGCATCTTCGGCATCCGCCCGTTCGACGGCAACGTCCACCTGGTCTGCTCCCCGCTGTACCACACCGCCGTCCTGCAGTTCGCGGGCGCCGCCCTGCACATCGGGCACCCGCTGGTGCTGATGGACAAGTGGACCCCGCAGGAGATGCTGCGCCTGATCGACCGGCACGCCTGCACGCACACCCACATGGTCCCGACCCAGTTCCACCGGCTGCTCGCGCTCCCGCAGGAGACGAAGGACGCGTACGACGTCTCCTCGATGCGGCACGCCATCCACGGCGCCGCCCCCTGCCCCGACCACGTCAAGCGGGCGATGATCGAGTGGTGGGGCCGGTGCGTGGAGGAGTACTACGCGGCCAGCGAGGGCGGCGGCGCCTTCGCCACCGCCGAGGACTGGCTGAAGAAGCCGGGAACCGTCGGGAAGGCGTGGCCGATCAGCGAGCTCGCCGTCTTCGACGACGACGGCAACCGGCTGCCCGCCGGTGAACTCGGCACGGTCTACATCAAGATGAACACCGGCGGCTTCAGCTACCACAAGGACGAGAGCAAGACGAAGAAGAACCGCATCGGCGACTTCTTCACCGTCGGCGACCTCGGGCTGCTGGACGAGGAGGGCTACCTCTTCCTCCGCGACCGCAAGATCGACATGATCATCTCGGGCGGGGTCAACATCTACCCGGCCGAGATCGAGTCGGCCCTGCTCACCCATCCGGCGGTCGCCGACGCCGCCGCCTTCGGCATCCCGCACACCGACTGGGGCGAGGAGGTCAAGGCGGTCATCGAACCGGCGGAGGGATTCGTGGCGGGCGACGCCCTGGCCGCGGAGATCCTGCACCACTGCGAACGGCAGCTCGCCGGCTACAAGCGCCCCAAGACGGTCGACTTCATCGAGACCATGCCGCGCGACCCGAACGGCAAGCTGTACAAGCGCCGGCTGCGCGACCCGTACTGGGAGGGCCGCGAGCGCGCGATGTGACGGGGTGGGGTGCGGGGCCGGGACCGCGCCGGACCCCGTATCCCGCACCCCGCACCCCGCACCCCGCACCCCGGCCCCGTGCGACCGCCGCGCCCGGGTCTCGTGAGAAAGGCCACGTCAGAGCCTCGAATGCGCGCCTTGCGACGCACATGAGGGACAGTTCTGGCAAGTTGGCAGATATGAGTACGGCAACGCGCAGATCGCCCCTGACCGACTGGACCGTCCTGGTCCCCGTGGTGGCGCTGGTCGCGCTCGTCTTCAGCTGGGGACGCGATCTGCCCGGACTCGCGGTGGCGCTGGTCGCCCTCTGCCTCGCCGGTGCGGTGCTGGCGGCCGTGCACCACGCCGAGGTCGTCGCCCACCGCGTCGGCGAACCCTTCGGCTCCCTCGTCCTCGCGGTCGCGGTCACCGTCATCGAAGTGGCGCTCATCGTCACCCTGATGGCCGACGGCGGCGACAAGACGGCCTCCCTCGCCCGGGACACCGTCTTCGCCGCCGTCATGATCTCGTGCAACGGCATCGTGGGCCTGTCTCTGCTCGTCGGCGCCCTGCGCAACCGCGTCGCCGTCTTCAACGCCGAGGGCTCCGGCGCGGCGCTGGCCACGGTCGCGACCCTCGCCGTCCTCAGCCTCGTCCTGCCGACCTTCACCACCAGCAAGCCCGGGCCGGAGTTCTCCACCGCCCAGCTGGCCTTCGCCGCCGTCGCGTCGCTCGCCCTCTACGGTCTGTTCGTCGCCGTCCAGACGGTCCGGCACCGGGACTACTTCCTGCCCGTGGACACTGAGCACCGTCCGGGCCGGCCGGACGTCCACGATTCCCATGCCGCGCCGCCCAGCGCCCGGGCGGCCCTGGCCAGTCTCGGCCTGCTGCTGGTCGCGCTCGTCGCCGTCGTCGGCAACGCCAAGGCCGTCTCCCCGGCCATCGAGGCGGGCGTGGCGAACGCCGGCCTGCCGAACGCCGTCGTCGGTGTGATCATCGCCCTGCTCGTCCTGCTGCCCGAGACCCTGGCCGCCGTACGCGCCGCCCGCCGCGACCGCGTCCAGACCAGCCTCAACCTGGCCTACGGCTCGGCCATCGCCAGCATCGGCCTGACCATCCCGGCCATCGCGCTGGCCTCGGTCTGGCTCTCCGGCCCGCTGTTGCTCGGCCTCGGCCCGATCCACATGGTGCTGCTCGCCCTCACCGTCGTGGTCAGCGCCCTGACCATCGTCCCGGGCCGCGCCACCCTGCTCCAGGGCGGCGTCCACCTCGTCCTGCTGGCCGGGTACCTCTTCCTGGCCGTGAGCCCGTGAGCCCGTGAGCCCGTGAACCCGTGAGCCCACGCGCTCGTGCCGGCGACGGCCACGGCCACGGCCAGGTCAAGGGACGGAGATCACCTGCGCTCGCGCGGCCACACCACCTTCAGCTTCGGCGAGGTGAGGATGTCCCGCTCGCAGAACCTGGAGGTCACCCAGCGCTCCTGCGAGAACATCCGGGTCTGGTCGGCGTAGTACGGCGAGTTCGGGTTCGCCGACTGGCTGTACGTCAGCAGGGTGCGCGCCACCGGACAGCGGCCGCCGTCCCAGCCGACCGCCTGGACGTGGCTGGAGCCGTGCAGCACTTCCGGATAGCCTCCGGCCGCCGCGTTCCAGGGCGCCTCGATCTTGTTCCACACGCCGAGCGCCTCCGTGCCGCCGCCCACCGGCAGCTTCGCACCGCCGCGGACCACGAACTGGTGCTCACCCAGCGGGGCGTCCAGGGCGATGCCCGCCGCGTTCAGCTCCGCCACCGCGTCCGCGAGCGCCCGGCCGATGCCGGGCGCCGCCTGGTTGAGCGTTCGGGGCGTGCGGACCGGATCGGCGGCCGAGAACGGCACCAGCCACAGGTCCTTGGGCGGGGTCGTCGCCGTCAGCCTGCGCCAGAACCGGTCGAAGAGCAGGGCGCCGCGGCTGGCGCTGTCGGCCGTGCGGTCCCAGCCGGCCAGCACCGGGCAGGCGGCCGAGACGTCCACCACCGCGCCGTTGCCCGCCGTCGCCGTACCGCCGGGCAGCGCGGCGCAGGCCTTCGCCGCGTCGGCCGCCGCCAGGTCCCCGGCGGGCACCCGATTGGCGAACTGCTGCTCCTGCAGGTCGGCCACGGTCAGCCGGCCCTTCGCCGCCATCCCCGCGACGTCCTCGATCGCGCCCCGGGTGCGCAGTGAACGCGGGGCGGCCGCATTGCCCCAGATCCGCTCGTAGCCGGTCAGCGGTCGCTCCGCATTGGCCAGCCAGGCACTGTCGTTGGAGTTCTCCGCGTACGGGGCGTCGCGCAGGGTCGGCGCCCTGCCCGGCCCGAAGACCCCCGGCTGTACGGCGTCCGGGTCCGAGCCGAGTGCGCAGTCGGCCCGCGCCCCGTCCAGCACCGCCAGCCCCGAGGCGGGGTAGGTGGCCCTGCCCAGCGGTGTGGAGCAGCGGGCCGCGAGCTCGTCGGTGATGCGGGGGAGCACCTGGGACTGGGTGAAGAGGGTGCCGCCCGCCGAGTCGGCGGCCACCGTGTTGACCCAGGGCAGGCCCTGGGTGCGCCGCAGGGCGTCCTGGATCCCGGCCACCGAGCGCGCCTTGCCCAGGGCGAGCGCGGTGTCGGAGCCGCGCAGGTTCGCCGCGTTCGGGTCGTTCAGCGCATAGGCCGTGGCGGCCGTCCAGGGCAGCGGCAGCCCCGGACCCAGGTGGGAGACGACCGGTCCGTAGCGCGTCCACCACTGCGTACGGGTCACCGGTCCGCCGCCCGCCACCGGGACGGTGACGGTCCGCGCGGTCATCTTCTCCGGGACGCCGTCGACCAGGTAGGCGGTGGGGTCGGCCGGATCGAGGGTGAGCTGGTGCAGGCTGACCGGCGTGCCGGTGGCCACCGTGTGGCTCCACGCCACCTTCTCGTTGAAGCCGATGTTGACCACGGTGGTGCCGAGCAACGAGCCGCCCGAGACGTTCAGCTCGCCCGGAATGGTCTGCTGCGACTGCCAGAAGCGGCGTCCGCCCTGCCAGGGGTAGTGCGGGTTGCCGAGCAGCAGACCGCTGCCGCTCGCCGTGGTGGAACCGGCGAAGGCCACCGCGTTGGAGCCCATGTCGTGGCGGGTGGTGTCGAAGAAGTCCCGGGCCGCCTCGGCCGCGGCCGCCGGATCGGTCTCCCGGGGCGCCGCCGTACGCGCGCCCGCGCCGGAGGGAGCTGCGGCCGGGGGCTGGGCTGCGGTGATGCCGTCGATCCCGCGGCCCTGGCCGCCGAGGACCGAGACCGCGAACCCGCGGGCGGCGACGTCGGTGGCGGTGACCGGGCGGACCCAGCCGGCGCCCTTGCAGGCGGGGTCGGTGACCTCGTTCTGGGCGAGCCAGGCGTTGTACCCGGCGGCCCAGCCGCGCATCAGCTCCCGCAGGTCCTTGCTGGGGCCGGCCGGGGCGGGGGTGGCCAGCAGCCGCTCGACCGCGCCGGACTCCCGTACGCCCTTGAAGTACAGGTCACTGGTGAGGTTCCGGGTGGCGGAGGACAATGATCCGTCGGGCGCGGCGTCGGCGCCGAACCAGCGCGAGCGCTCTCCGGCGACGGTCACGAAACCGTCGGCGAGCACGCACACCTGGTCCGCGGCCTGCGCCCACCCCGTGCCGAAGCCGAGGTGGGCGTAGTCCCGCGCGAGTATGTGCGGTATGCCGTTCTCCGTGTACCGGATGACGGCGGACAGACCCCCGCCGGACGGGCCTGCCTCCCCGGTGGCCGCGGCGGCCTGAGGTATCGCGGCCGTGGCGGCGAGCAGCGCGGCGCCGGTGAGGGCGACGCGGCGGAGTATCGGGCGGGTGCGGAGCAACATGCCTCCCAAGTAGCCTGCGGATGTGCGAGGTTGCCGGTGTGGCGGGCGGTGCGTCCGTGCCCCCACACTCATGCAGGCTGCTTGATGGTCTGTCAACATCCCGTTTGGTATCCCGGACGTCGGCAGCGGTGCGGGAGGGGCCGGCAGTGACCCCTCCCGACGTCCCGCTCGCCGCCGCTCGCGGCCGTCCGGCTACGGCGCCGGAGGCGACGCGGCGTCGAAGTCCGTGGAGCGGCTGACCGACTCCCAGGCCCGCGCTTCCGCGCGGGCGGCGTCCGCGTGGGCGGTGATGAAGTCGACCGCGTCGTTGCCCAGGACCAGACGCAACGGCGTGACCTCGGCGTCCAGCGCGGCGAGGATCGCGGCGACCGCCTTGACCGGGTCGCCGGCCTGATGGCCGTCGCTGGCCGGGAGCCCCTGGCGCACGGGGCCGATCATGTCCTCGTAGACGGGCAGGGCCGCGGTGTGCCGCAGCGTGTCCCCGCCGGCGAAGCCCGTACGGAAGGCGCCGGGCTCCACGATCAGCGTCTTGATGCCGAAGGCGGCGACCTCGGCGGCGAGCGCCTCGGTCAGGCCCTCCAGGGCGAACTTCGACGCGCAGTACGCCCCGACTCCGGGGAAGGCGAGGCGCCCGCCCATGCTGCTCATCTGCACCACGGCGCCGGACTTCCGCGCCCGCATGTGCGGCAGCGCGGCCCGGGTGAGCGCCGCCGGGCCGAAGAAGTGCAGCTCCATCAGTTCGCGGAGCTCGGTGTCGGAGGTCTCCTCCACGGCGCCGACCAGACCCCGGCCGGCGTTGTTGACCAGGACGTCGATGCGGCCCCAGCGGTCCACGACCTCCGCGACGACCTCCTCGGCGCGCGCGATGTCGGTCACGTCCATGGCGAGCGGTAAGAGGCGATCGGGGTGGGCGGCCGCCAGCGCGGCGAGCGCGTCGGGGCGACGCGCGCCCGCGACCACGGTGTCCCCGGCCGCGAGTGCGGCCTCGGTGAGCGTGCGGCCGAAGCCGGACGAGGCCCCGGTGATCAGCCAGACCCGGCCCTCGGCCGTGGTTTCCAGATCCTGAGCGGACATCATTCCCCCTGCGGGTGAAGGTGGTTGACAGTGGTGTCCGCTCATCCTGGCACCGCCGGACCCGCCGGGTCAGCCCCCTCCCAGATCATGAGGGGTGGGCGGAGGGGGGTCCTCCGCGGGGAGGTATCCGCGGCGTTCGAGGCGGCGCAGGGTGAGGTGTTCGTGGACGAGGCGGCCGACGAGCGCTCCGCCGTAGACCACGAACCCGACGCCGACCAGCCAGGACTGGACGACGAGCAGCGTGCCGAACGGTCCGTAGGTCACGGCATTGGACGCGATCAGCGGGGAGAACGCCAGCTGGGAGAACACCCGCAGCCCCAGCAGCCCGACACTCGTGGCCACCGCCCCCGGCACCAGGGCCCGCCAGCGGACACGGCCGCCGAGCAGCAGCCGCTGCGAGGCGACGAAGAACAGGCAGGTGCCGAGCAGGTCGCCCAGCGTGCCCAGGAGCGTGCCGACGGGGTCGTTCGACGGCGCCGGGATCTCGACGAGCAGCGCGAGGTAGCAGACCAGCATGGCGAGCCAGACGACGTGCCGCCACATGGTGTGCCACCGGGCGGTCGGCACGTCCCAGACCTTCTCGTAGCCGGTCTGCACGGCCGAGCCGAAGGTCAGGCCGAAGACGGCCAGGGCCGCCAGACCGAAGGCGGTGGTCCGCTCCAGCGCCAGGTCCGCCGCGCCGAAGACCATCTCGACCCGGCCCCGCGAGGACTCCGTCACCCCGAGGGCCTGGCCGAGCCAGCGGCCGAAGCCCGAGCCGCTGCCGGGTGCGGCGGCCGCCACGACCACCAGCAGCGGCACCAGCGTGAGGAACCCCAGGGCCGCGAAGCCCATCGCCCGGTGCATCAGCTCCATTTCCCGGCCGCGGCTCCAGGCCAGCCCCGCGTGGGAGCCCTGGAGCCGGACGTAGAGCCGCCGCAAGAACGAGGTCACGGCGTATGCACTACCCGGACGGCTCCGACGGCTCTCGGGCGACGCCTCGAATTGGACCCGAAGGGGTGGTTTCAGCCGTCCTGACGCTGCTCCCGCAGGTCGACCAGCCGTTTGATCTTGCCCACCGAACGCTCCAAGGTCTCCGGCTCCACCACCTCGACCCGGACCGAGACCCCGATCCCCTCCTTGACGGCCCGGACCACGGCGGCTGCCGCGGCCTCCCGCCGGGCGGCGTCCGCCTCCCGGCGGGCCTCCACCCGTACGGTCAGGGCGTCCATCCGGCCCTCCCTCGTCAGCCGCAGCTGGAAGTGCGGAGCCAGACCCTGCGTGCGCAGCAGGATCTCCTCGATCTGGGTGGGATACAGGTTCACCCCGCGCAGGATGACCATGTCGTCGCTGCGGCCCGTGACCTTCTCCATCCGGCGGAAGGCCGGCCGCGCCGTGCCGGGCAGCAGCCGCGTCAGATCCCGGGTGCGGTAGCGGATCACCGGCATGGCCTCCTTGGTGAGGGAGGTGAACACCAGCTCGCCGGGCTCGCCCTGCGCCAGCACCTCGCCCGTCAGCGGATCGACCACCTCCGGGTAGAAGTGGTCCTCCCAGATGTGGAGCCCGTCCTTGCCCGAGGCGAACTCCTGCGCCACGCCCGGGCCCATCACCTCGGACAGGCCGTAGATGTCCACCGCGTCTATGCCGAGCCGGTCCTCGATCTCCCGGCGCATCTCCTCGGTCCACGGCTCCGCGCCGAAGATCCCCGTGCGCAGCGAGGTCGAGCGCGGGTCGATCCCCTGACGCTCCATCTCGTCCAGCAGGGTCAGCATGTACGAGGGGGTGACCATGATGACCTCCGGCCGGAAGTCCTGGATCAGCCGCACCTGGCGGTCGGTCATCCCGCCCGAGGCGGGCACGACCGTACAGCCCAGGCGCTCGGCGCCGTAGTGGGCGCCGAGGCCGCCCGTGAACAGCCCGTAGCCGTAGGCGATGTGGACGATCTGGCCGGGTCTGCCGCCCGCGGCGCGTAGGGACCGGGCCACGACATCCGCCCACGTGGACAGATCCCGCTCCGTGTACCCGACGACCGTCGGGCGCCCGGTGGTGCCGCTGGAGGCGTGGATACGGCGCACCTCGGAGCGCGGCACGGCGAACATCCCGAAGGGGTACTGGTCGCGCAGGTCCGCCTTGGTGGTGAAGGGGAACAGGGCGAGGTCGGCGAGGGTCCGGCAGTCGTCGGGATGCACGCCTGCCTTGTCGAACGCCTGCCGGTAGAAGGGCACCCGGTCGTAGACGCGGTGCAGGGTCGCACGCAGTCGCGTCAGCTGGAGGGCGGCGAGCTCGTCGGCGCCGAGCCGCTCGCCCGCGTCCGCGTCCGCGTCGAGGAGATCCTTGTGTGCCGACATGCCCGTCACCTCATCGTGAGTCATCCGAACCGACCGATCATTCGGTAGATTGCCAGTGCCGCGCGGGGTAAGGCAATGACTCGAACGAGTGATCGTCTGATGTGATGGCCCGCATGCCTGCTTTCACCACCTACGACGGGACCGAACTCGCCTACCACGTCCGGGGGGAGGGCGACACGCTGGTCTGCCTGCCGGGCGGCGCCATGCGCGCCTCGGAGTACCTGGGAGACCTCGGAGGGCTGGGCGCCGGGCGCCGCCTCGTCCTCCTGGACCTGCGCGGCACGGGCCACTCCGCGATACCGGCCGACGAATCGACCTACCGCGTCGACCACCAGGTCGCCGACGTCGAGGCGCTCCGCGTCCACCTGGGCCTGGAACGCATGGACCTCCTGGCCCACTCGGCCGGCGGCAACCTCGCCCAGCTCTACGCGGCCGCCCATCCCGGGCGGATCCGGCGCATGGCCCTCGTCACCCCCACCGCCTGGGCGGTGGACCTCCCGGTCACCCCGCAGGACCGCCTGGAGGCCGCCCGGCTGCGCGCGGGCCGCGAGCCGTACGACACCGCGATCGAAGCCTAGGGGCGGATCCTTTCGGCCGCCGGTGGCGGCTCCGACGCGGACTGGGACCTGGCCGCGCCGCTGTTCTACGGGCGCTGGGACGAGACGGCCCGGGTGCACTGCGCGGCCAACGCGCGGCAGCAGAACGGGAAGGCGGCGGATGCGTACGCGGGAGCGGGGGCCTTTGATCCGGCGGCCACGCGGGACGGACTCCGCCGGGTCGCGGGGGAGGTGCTGGTCCTGGCCGGGGAGCTGGACGGCAACCCCCGCCCGGCGCTGGCGGCGCGGCTCGCGGCGCTCTTTCCGCAGGGGGTGCTCGAGGTGCAGCCACGGGCGCGCCACTTTCCCTGGCTGGACGATCCGGGGTGGTTCGCGGGGCGGGTGGAGCGGTTCCTCTCGACGGGCGCCTGACCGGCGGTCCGGGGGCGGGGGGCGGGGGCTCCGCACGGTGATCCCGCCGGGCCGATCCAGTTCCGCGCCCCCGCGCCCCGGGCGGGCCCCGGAACGCTGGGACTCCGCCCCGCGCCCCGCGCCCCCGGGCGGGCCCCGGAAAGCTGAGACTCCGCCCCACGCCCCGCGCCCCGGGCGGGCCCCGGAGACCCGGGGGCTCCGCCCCGGACCCCGCCGCCCCACCCGCCGGCGGGGCTGGATGCCCGGTGGGGCCGGGGGTGTGCGGGGCCCCGGGGGTCGGGTGGTTCGGGTCAGGCAGGGTGGGTGTCGGCTTGCCTGGCCACTGATGTGGCCCAGCGGTAGTCCGCCTTGCCGCTCGGTGAGCGTTGGATCGTAGGGGTGATGACCAGCTGGCGGGGGATCTTGTAGCCCGCCAGGCGGGTGCGGCAGTGGGTCTGGATCTCGTCCAGGGTGGGCTCCGCCGCGCCCGGCCGGATCTGGACCACCGCCGCCACGTGGTTGCCCCACGTCGGGTCCGGGACGCCCGCGACCAGCGCGTCGTACACGTCCGGGTGCGACTTCAGCGCCTGCTCGACCTCTTCCGGATAGACCTTCTCGCCGCCCGTGTTGATGCACTGCGAGCCGCGCCCCAGCACGGTGACGATGCCCTGCTCGTCCACCGTGGCCATGTCGCCGAGCAGCACCCACCGCTCCGTCCCCTTCTGGAAGAAGGTCTCGGCGGTCTTGGCCGGGTCGTTGTAGTAGCCGAGCGGGACGTGGCCGCGCTGGGCCAGGCGGCCCGGCTCGCCCACCGCCACCGGCTCGTGCGTCACCGGGTCCACCACCTGCGTACGCTCGTTGACCTGCAGGCGGAAGCCCTTCTCCGGGCCGGAGTCGTCGGTCGCCCGCCCGTTGGAGCCGGACTCGGAGGAGCCGAAGTTGTTCAGGAGCAGCACGTTCGGCACGAGCCGCTGGAACTCCGCGCGCACCGTCTCCGACATGATCGCGCCGGACGAGGACACGCTGAAGAGGGAGGACAGGTCGGTGCCCTTCAGGGGGCCGTTCAAGGCGTCGATCAGGGGCCGCAGCATGGCGTCGCCGACCAGTGACACGCTGGAGACCTTCTCCTTCTCGATCGTCCGCAGCACCTCCTCCGGCGCGTACTTGCGGTGGATGACCACCCGCTGGCCGTAGTTGAAGGCGATGAACGACGTGAGGGTGGACGTGCCGTGCATGAGCGGAGGGGCCGGGAAGAAGGTCAGGCCGGCGCCGCGCGCCGCGACCCGCTCGGCCAGCTCCTCGGGCCGCTTCACCGGTTCGCCCGACGGCTCGCCGCCGAACAGTCCGGCGAAGAAGAGGTCCTCCGCCCGCCACATGACGCCCTTGGGCATCCCGGTCGTGCCGCCGGTGTAGATGATGAACAGGTCGTCCGCGCTGCGGGGCGGGAAACCGCGTTCGGGCGAGCCGGCGGCCTCGGCGTCCGCGTACGCCACCGGCGCGATGGCGGGCTCAGGGGCACCCGCGGGAGCCGTGCCGACCCGGATCAGGTGGCGGAGCCTCCTCGTCTGCGGCAGCGCGGCCGCGACCCGCTCGGTGAACTCGCCCTCGAAGACGAGCGCGGCGAGGTCGGCGTCGTTGTAGAGGTAGACCAGCTCCTCCTCCACGTACCGGTAGTTCACGTTCACCGGGACCAGCCGGGCCTTGAGGCACGCCAGCACGGTCTGCAGGTACTCGACCCCGTTGTACAGGTGCAGACCCAGGTGCTCGCCGGGCTCCAGCCCGCTGTCCAGCAGGTGGTGCGCGATCCGGTTCGCCGCCGCGTCCAGTTCTGCGTACGTGAGGCGGCGCTCGGCGCCGGTCCCGGGGTGGTCCACGTACACGAGGGCCTCACGGTCCGGAACCACGTCCACGACCGACTCGAACAGGTCGGCAAGGTTGTACTCCACCGTTCCTCCTGACCCTGGAATGTCCATGGCTGGTCTGCTCCGGCGGTCATTAGAGCCCCGCCGACCGCAAGTGGGAAGGGAGTCGCCCAAGAAAACTGACTGTGTGTCAGAAAACTATTGAACTGCACCCGCACCTACTGCAACCTGTTCTAGGTCTTGAGACGGGAGGACGGCAATGGGTGGGACGGAACACCTGACCGTGGAACGCCGCGGCGCCACGCTGGTGCTCACCATGAACAGGCCCGAGGCGAAGAACGCGCTCTCGCTGCCGCTGCTGGTGGGACTGTACGACGGGTGGCTGGAGGCGGACGCCGACGACACCATCCGCTCCGTGGTCCTGACCGGCGCGGGCGGTGACTTCTGCGCCGGCATGGATCTCAAGGCACTCGCCGGGAAGGGGATGGCGGGCGACCAGTACCGGGACCGGCTCAAGGCGGACCCGGACCTGCACTGGAAGGCCATGCTGCGCCACCACCGGCCGCGCAAGCCGGTCATCGCCGCCGTGGAGGGGTACTGCGTGGCCGGGGGGACCGAGATCCTCCAGGGCACGGACATCCGGGTCGCTGGCGCCGGGGCCACCTTCGGGCTGTTCGAGGTCAAGCGGGGGCTCTTCCCGATCGGCGGCTCGACGGTGCGGCTGCCGCGGCAGATTCCGCGGACGCATGCGCTGGAGATGCTGCTGACGGGGCGGCCGTACTCCGCGGAGGAGGCCGCGCGGATCGGGCTGGTGGGGCGGGTGGTGCCGGAGGGGACGGCGTTGTCCGCTGCGCTGGCGATCGCGGAGCAGGTCAACGCGTGCGGGCCGCTGGCGGTGGAGGCCGTGAAGGCCTCCGTGTACGAGACCGCCGGGCTGACGGAGTCGGAGGGGCTGGCGTCCGAGCTCCTGCGGGGGTGGCCGATCTTCGACACCGCCGATGCGAAGGAGGGGGCGCGGGCCTTTGCGGAGAAGCGGGCCGCGGTGTATCGGCGGGAGTAGCCTCCCGGGCCCTGGCGCGGTGGACCGGCGTCGTGTACGTCCGGGGCCCGGTGCGGCGCCGTTGCCGGGGCTCCGCCCCGGGCCCCGCGCCTCAAACGCCGGCGGGGCTGGGGTTGGGCTCTGCCCGGGTCCCGCGCCTCAAACGCCGGCGGGGCTGGGGTTGGGCTCTGCCCGGGTCCCGGGCGTCAAGCGTCGGCGGGGCTGGGGTTGGGCTCTGTCCGGGTCCCGGGCGTCAAGCGTCGGCGGGGCTGGGGTTGGGTCCCGGGCTCAGGTGCCGGTGGGGCTGGAGTTGGGTTCTGGCCCGGGCGCGGGCGTTGTGTCCGCGGCAGGGAACGGTGGGGCTTCGGCCCCTGGTACGGGTTCGTGGCTCTGGTGGCGGCGGGCCTCAACTCGGTGGGCCGGAACGGTCCGCCCCGAGCATTGGAGAGTCATCCGTGACAGCCCCCGCCTCCCCGCCCGAGGTGCTTCGTGCGCCGCTCGTCGTCGAGTTCCCCTTCACGCGGTCCCTCGGGCCCGTGCAGTCCGCGTTCCTCACCGGGCTGCGCGAAGGGCTCGTGCTCGGAGTCAAGACCTCCGACGGGACCGTGATGGTGCCGCCCGTCGAGTACGACCCCCGCACCGCCGAGGAGATACGCGAGCTCGTCGAGGTCGCCCCCACCGGCACCGTCACCACCTGGGCCTGGAACGACCGGCCCCGGCGCAACCAGCCCCTGGGCACCCCCTTCGCCTGGGTGCTGGTCAGGCTCGACGGCGCCGACACCGCCCTCCTGCACGCCCTCGACGCCCCCGGACCCGAATCCGTGCGCACCGGGATGCGGGTGCGCGTGCGGTGGGCGGCCGAACGCGCCGGGGCGATCACCGACATCGCCTGCTTCGAGCCCGACGACGGCCCCGCCCCCGCACGGGCCACGGGGCAGGCCGCCCCGCACGACGGGGTCTTCGCGGAGCCCGTCACCGGCATCGTCGCCGAAGCCCGCCTGGACTACACGTACAGTCCCGGCCGCGCCCAGACCGCCTACATCAACGGCCTCTCCGAGCGCAAGACCATCGGCGAGCGCTGCCCCTCCTGCCACAAGGTGTACGTCCCGCCGCGCGGCGCCTGCCCCACCTGCGGGGTCGCCACCACCGACCAGGTCGAGGTCGGCCCGGCCGGCACCGTCACCACCTTCTGCATCGTCAACATCAAGGCCCGCAACCTCGACATCGAGGTCCCCTACGTCTACGCCCACATCGCCCTCGACGGCGCCGGCCTCGCCCTCCACGGCCGGATCGGCGGTATCCCCTACGACCAGGTCCGCATGGGCCTGCGCGTCGAACCCGTGTGGACCGAAGGCGGCCGCTACCCCGACCACTACCGCCCCACCGGCGAGCCGGACGCGGACTACGACGCGTACAAGGAGCTCATCTGATGCCCAGGACGAGCAGGCACGCCCGCGACGTGGCCGTCGTCGCCTTCGCGCAGAGCGACCACCTGCGCCGCACCGACGAACTCAGCGAAGTCGAAATGGTCATGCCGGTCCTGCACCAGGTGCTGGCCCAGACCGGCCTGAAGGCAGGGGAGATCGGCTTCACCTGCTCCGGTTCCAGCGACTACCTGGCCGGCCGCGCCTTCTCCTTCACCATGACCCTCGACGGGGTCGGTGCCTGGCCGCCGATCTCCGAGTCGCACGTCGAGATGGACGGCGCCTGGGCCCTCTACGAGGCCTGGGTCAAGATCCAGACCGGCGAGGCCGACACCGCGCTCGTCTACTCGTACGGGAAGGCCTCGCCCGGTTCCGTACGCGACGTGCTGACCCGCCAGCTCGACCCGTACTACCTCGCCCCGCTGTGGCCCGACTCCGTGGCCCTGGCCGCCCTCCAGGCCCAGGCCCTGATCGACGCGGGCGAGACCGACGAGCCCGCGCTGGCCGCCATCGGCGCCCGCAGCCGCGCCGCCGCCGAGGCCAACCCGCACGCCCAGCTCCGCGGGGCCGTGCCGCAGGGCGACTACCAGGTCCGGCCCCTGCGCACCGGGGACTGCCCGCCCATCGGGGACGGTGCGGCGGCCGTCGTCCTCGCCGCCGGGGACACGGCCCGGCGGCTGTGCGGGCGCCCCGCCTGGATCACCGGCATCGACCACCGCATCGAGGCCCACGGCCTGGGCCTGCGCGACCTCACCGACTCCCCGTCCACCCGGACGGCCGCCGAGCGCGCGGGGGTTTTCGACGCCCCGGTGGACACGGCGGAGCTGCACGCGCCGTTCTCCTCCCAGGAGGTCGTGCTCCGCAAGGCCCTCGGGCTCGGCGACGGGGTCACGGTCAATCCCTCCGGCGGAGCACTCGCCGCCAACCCGATGATGGCCGCCGGCCTGATCCGGATCGGCGAGGCCGCCGCCCGGATCCACCGCGGCGAGTCCGACCGGGCCGTCGCCCACGCCACATCCGGCCCCTGCCTCCAGCAGAACCTGGTCGCCGTCCTGGAAGGGGACCCCGTATGAGCACCTCGGGCAAGGAGCCGGTCGCCGTCGTCGGGATCGGCCAGACCAAGCACGTCGCCGCCCGGCACGACGTCTCCATCGCCGGACTGGTCCGGGAGGCCGCGGCGCGCGCCCTCGCGGACGCCGAGCTGACGTGGGCGGACGTCGACGCGGTCGTCATAGGCAAGGCCCCCGACTTCTTCGAGGGTGTGATGATGCCGGAGCTGTACCTGGCGGACGCCCTCGGCGCGGTCGGCAAGCCGATGCTGCGCGTGCACACGGCCGGTTCGGTCGGCGGGTCGACGGCTCTCGTCGCCGCCAACCTCGTCGCCGCCCGCGTCCACCGGACCGTCCTGACCCTCGCCTTCGAGAAACAGTCCGAGTCGAACGCCATGTGGGGCCTCTCGCTCCCGGTCCCCTTCCAGCAGCCGCTGCTGGCGGGCGCGGGCGGCTTCTTCGCCCCGCACGTGCGCGCGTACATGCGGCGCACCGGCGCGCCGGACACGGTGGGCTCGCTGGTCGCGTACAAGGACCGGCGCAACGCGCTGAAGAACCCGTACGCGCACCTGCACGAGCACGACATCACCCTGGAGAAGGTCCAGGCCTCGCCGATGCTGTGGGACCCGATCAGGTACTCCGAGACCTGCCCCTCCTCGGACGGCGCCTGCGCGATGGTCCTCACCGACCGGGAGGGGGCGGCGCGTTCGCCGCGGCCCGCGGCCTGGGTGCACGGCGGGGCCATGCGCAGCGAGCCCACCCTCTTCGCGGGCAAGGACTTCGTCTCCCCGCAGGCCGGCAAGGACTGCGCGGCCGACGTCTACCGGCAGGCGGGGATCACCGACCCGCGCCGGCAGATCGACGCGGTGGAAATGTACGTGCCGTTCTCCTGGTACGAGCCGATGTGGCTGGAGAACCTCGGCTTCGCCGCGGAGGGCGAGGGCTGGAAGCTCACCGAGGCCGGGGTCACCGAACTCGACGGGGACCTTCCGGTCAATCCCTCGGGCGGGGTCCTGTCCACCAACCCGATCGGCGCCTCCGGCATGATCCGCTTCGCGGAGGCCGCCCTCCAGGTGCGCGGCCAGGCCGGGGAACACCAGGTCCCGGGAGCGCGCAGGGCCCTCGGGCACGCGTACGGCGGTGGGGCGCAGTTCTTCGCGATGTGGCTCGTGGGGGCCGAGCCGCCGGCCCCCTGAAGCCGGACGGACCGCGCGGGCGGGCGGCGCACCGGTCACGGGTGACTCACCGTGGCCTGTGCGGCACCCGCTGCGGTGGCTAACCTGGCCCCCGGACGACGTACCGGGAGGAGCACGCACGTGGCCGAGAGCATGACTTCACAGCCCCTGGCCGGCTGGGGCAAGCCGGACCTCGATCTCACCGAGGCGGAATGGAGGTCGAGCAGCCGGGGAGCGGGTGACGTCCAGATCGCCTTCGTCGAGGGCTTCGTCGCCATGCGCAACAGCGAGCGGCCCGAAAGCCCCTCGCTGATCTTCGCGCCGGACGAGTGGAACAAGTTCGTGCTGAACGCGCGGGGCGGGGAGTTCGACCTCACGTAGCGGGCCGCGCGCGCCACGCGCCGACGCGCGTACCCGGGCCGGACGCCCGCCCGGGCCGTACGCGCCGACCCGTGGCCCCGGCCCGGGCGCCCGCCCGGGGCCGGACGCGCGCCCGGGGCCGGACGCGCGCCCTGCACACCGCACGCGCCGGGCCACCGGGGCCGCGAGCCGTCGCCCCGGTGGCCCGGCGGCCCGCGTACCCGCGGACCGGACGGCCCGCGGATAGGGTGGCCGGATGAGTGGTGAAAGGGACCTGCGGGTGCTGCTGGGTGGGATGCGGCCCGAGCTGCACGACGGGCGGTACGTGTTCTGTACCGTCCCCGGCTCCGCGGTTCCCCCGGGGACCGCCCCCGTCGCCACCGTCCTGGAGCCCGAGGGCCTCACGCTGGTCCTGCGCCAGGAGGACGCCGACGCGGCCGGCCTCGCCTACGACTACACGGCCGGCTGGATCACCCTGCGCATCCACTCCGCCCTCGACGCCGTCGGCCTCACCGCGGCCTTCGCCACCGAACTCGGCGCACACGGTCTGAGCTGCAACGTCATCGCCGGCTACCACCACGACCACCTCTTCGTGGCCGCCGATCGGGCCGCCGAGGCCGTGGCCGTCCTCGAGGCGCTCGCGGCGCGTTCCGCCCAGGACTGAATCTTTCCCGGGGCGGCCCCCCGCCCCATGTGCGCGGGCGTACGCTGATCTCCAGAACAGGCCCGGGGGGTACCAGCCATGACGGACCGTCCGTCCCGTCCGAACCACAGACGGCGCACCGTGATCGAACGCGAGGCGGAGCTCGCCCTCGTCGACGAGGCCCTGGAACAGCTCGCCGGCCCCTCGCCGGACACGGGCGGTACCCTGCTCGCCTTCTCCGGCGCCGCCGGCCTCGGCAAGACAACCCTCCTCGCCGAACTGCGCCGCCGCGCCCACGCCCGCTCCTGCACCGTCCTCGCCGCCCGCGGCGGCGAACAGGAGCAGAGCCAGCCCTTCCACGTCGCCCGCCAGCTCATCCAGCCCCACCTGGCCGGCACCTCCGAACGGGAACTGCGCGCCGCCCTCGGCAGCTGGTACTCCATCGTCGGCCCGGCCCTCGGCCTCTGCGCACCCGAACAGGGCGCCCCGCCCGACCCCCAGGGCCTGCGCGACGGGCTCGACTGGGTCCTCACGCACCTCGTCGTCCAGCGCGCCCCCGTCACCCTCGTCCTCGACGACGCGCACTGGGCCGACCCCGAATCCCTCGGCTGGCTCGCCGCCTTCGCCCCGCGCGCCGAGCACCTCCCGCTGCTCCTCGTCGTCGCCTACCGCCCCGACGAACTGCCGGCCCACGCCGACGCCTTCCGCACCCTCCCCGGCCGCGCGGGCCAGCGCCCCCTGCACCTCGCCCCGCTCACCGCACCCGCCGTCGCCGCCCTGGTGCGCGAGGCGGTCGGCGATCACGCCGACGACGCCTTCTGCCGCGAGGCATGGGCCGTCACCACCGGAAACCCCTTCGAGGCCGTCGAACTCACCGCCAAGGTCCGGGAGAAGGGCCTGCCCCCGGTCGAGGCCAGTGCCCCGCTGTTGCGCGACCTCGCCGCCGCCCAGCGCGGCAGCGGGCTCGTCTCCCGCCTCGAGCGCCTCGGACCGTCCACCGTGCGCTTCGCGTGGGCCTGCGCCGTCCTCGGCACCGACATCCCCCGGGACCTCGCCGCCCGGGTCGCCGCCCTCGGCACCGAGGAGGCCGTGGACGCCACCGCACGGCTGCGCGACGCCCGCATCCTGGCGGCCGCGACCACGCAAGACCCCGACGCCGGACTGGAGTTCGTCCACCCCCTCATCGCCACCGCCCTCTACCGCTCCATCCCCGACGCCCTGCGCGTCGCCCTGCACGGCAAGGCCGCCACCGCCGTCGTCGACGCCGGTCTCGGCCCCTCCGCCGCCGCCCGGCACCTGCTGGAGACCCACCCCGAGAACGACCCGTGGGTGGTACGGACCCTGCGCGAGGCCGCAGGCGAGAACCTCCGGGCCGGCGCACCCGAGGCGGCCCGCCGCCAGCTGGCCCGCGCCCTGCGCGAACCCCCGGACTTCGACGAGCGCGCGGCCGTCCTGTACGAACTCGGCTGCGCCTCCCTGCTCACCGAGCCCGCCAACACCGTCAACCACCTGCGCGCCGCCCTCGCCGAGCCCGTCGAGGACCCCGCCCTGCGCCAGGGCATCGTGATCCGGCTCGCCCAGGTGCTGGCGCACAGCGACCGCCTCGCCGACGCCTCCCGGGCCCTCGCACGGGAGATTCCGTACACCCAGGACGTCCGCGCCCGGCTGCGCCTGCAGTCGGAGCAGTTCATGTGGGACGCCTTCAACGCCGCCGAGACCGACTCCCCGGCCCGCTCCCGGCGGCTGGCGAGACTCGCCGACCGGCTGACCGGGCGCGACCTCACCGAGCGGTACGTGATCGGGCTGCGCGCCTGGGACGCCTGCCTGCGCGGGGAGGCCGTGGACGTGGTCCTGCACCACGCCGGACGGGTGCTGGAGCGGGGCTTCAGCTGGGCCCACGAGGACCGCGGGTTCGAGGTACCCGTGCTCGTGGCCATGGCCCACATGTACGCGGACCGGCCCTGGCGGGCGGAAGAGCTGTTCGAGGCGGGCACCGCCGAGTTCGAGCGGCAGGGCTGGCGCGGGGCGCACCTGTCCTTCGCGTACGGCCTGCGCGCCTACATCCGCCAGCGGCGCGGGCGGCTCGCCGAGGCCGAGGAACTGGCGCGGGCCGGACTGCAGCTCGCCGAGCGCGTGGGCCGCGGTACGCCCGTGCACTGGTACAACATCGCCATCCTCATCACGACGCTGCTCGCCCGCGGCCGGACCGACGAGGCGTGGGACCTGGCCCGGGAGCACGGTTTCGCGGAGCCCTTCCCGGCGGCGGTGGTCTTCCCCGACTCCCAGACCGTGTACGCCGAACTGCTGCTGTCCCGGGGCGAGACGAAGGCGGCCGCCGCCGAACTGGAGGAGGTGGGACGGCGGTTGACTCCCCGCGGCATCCAGAACCCGACGTGGTGCCCGTGGCGGCTGCACCTGGCCCGTGCCGTCGCGGGGGACGATCCGCAGCGGGCCCGTGCCCTGGCCGCCGAGGCCGTCCGGCGGGCCCGCGCCTTCGGCGCCCCCTCGGGCATCGGCCAGGCCCTGCGCGTGGCGGCCGAGGTCGCGGAGCCCGAGGACCGGGCGGAACTGCTGCGGGAGGCGGTGGCGCTGCTGGCCGCCTCCCCGGCGGGGTACGAACTGGCCTGCGCGCTGGCCGCCCTGGGCGCGGAGCTCGGCGACCTCGACCTGCTCGCCCGGGCCGTCCTGACGGCCCGGGAATGCGGCGCCGACGGCCTGGAGGCACGGGCGGCCGAGACCCTGCTGGGCCTCGGCGGCACGCTGCCCTACCCGTCCCCGGCGACGGACGGGCTCACGCCGGAGCAACTCCGGGCGGCCCGGCAGGCGGCCCGCGGCGACCGGCCGGCCGCTGCGGACCGGGAACCCGACTGGGTGCTGTCGGCGGCCTGCCGCACGCTGGGCACCGACCTCCCGGGCCTCGCGGCGGCCCTGGAGGCGTACGGAGGGGAGGCCCGCCGGGATCCGCGGCGGTAAGACGGCGGCGGAGATCATGAAACGGTGACGGGACACCGGCCCCCAGTGTTGTTGAACCTGTTCATATCGGTCGTGATCAGATGAGCGGTGGACCGCCGGCTCGATGGTCTGCGTGCGCAGCCAGAACCCCGAGGTCCGCTCCGGCGCCCGGGTCCATACCGGCAGGTCCGGCCCGAGCGCACCGAACAGCTCCTCCGGGGGCCGCGCCGGTCTGAGGCGCCCGGCCGGGACGCCCGCCGGGCAGGGTGCGCAGACGGACGCCGGATGAGGGGCCCCGCGCCGGAAAAGTTCGCCCGGCCACGTACCATGGCGGCATGTCCTTCCTCCGCCGCCACCGCGCCGCCACACCCGCCGGCCCGGACTTCGACGTCCTGGCCATGGACCCGGGGGACTGGCCGGGCAATCTCGGGGCCGGGCTGCTGCCCGCGCCCGACGGCAGCTGCCAGGGTGTCTTCCTCCGCTACGACCTGTTCGGCGGACGCGGCCCTGCGATGATCATCGGCAACCTGCCCGAGGGATCCCCCGCCCGCGACCTCTCCGACGGCCAGGTCCCCTTCGAGGTCGCCCAGCTCCTCGACGCCCTGGAGAACGACGAGGACGTCGAGGTCACCGGCGTCGAGGACTGCCCCGTCATGCAGGGCGACAACCTCCTCATCGTCCGGAAGATCAAGCTGTCGGAGTCCCGCATCTCCTGCGTCCAGTTCGACCGCAGCGACAACGTGCTGGTCACCATCGCCAGCTGGGACCGCCCGATCACCGATGACCTCTACGCCCTCCTGAAGCCGCTTCCCGCCGAGCTCTTCCAGCAGGGCTAGTACCCGATCACGCGTCCGCGATGTCGTTCGCCGCCACGTAGCCGAACGTCATCGCGGGTCCGATCGTCGACCCGGCGCCCGCATAGCTGCGGCCCATCACCGCCGCACTCGCGTTGCCCGCCGCGTACAGGCCCCGGATCACCGAACCGTCCGCCCGCAGCGCCCGCGCCCGCGCGTCCGTGACGATGCCGCCCTTCGTGCCCAAGTCACCCGGCACGATCTTGAACGCGTAGAACGGCGGTGCCCAGACCGGGGCCAGGCACGAGTTCGGCTGCACCCCCGGGTCCGTGTAGTAGTGGTCGTACGCCGTGTCGCCGCGGTGGAAGTCGGGGTCCGTCCCGTTCCACGCCTGCGCGTTGAACCGGCCCAGGGTCGCCCGCAGCGCCGCCGCCGGGACCCCGATCTGCCCGGCCAGCGCGTCCCAGGTCCACGCCTTCTTCGCAGCGCCCGTCTCGTACCAGGAGTCCGGGAACACGATCGTCGGCAGGATGTCCTTGAACAGGTACTTGTTGCGGTAGTTCTGGTCCACGATCAGCCACGCCGGGATGTGCGAGCCGACCGCGCCCCGGTCCTTGTCGTACATCACGTGCACCACGTCGCTGTACGGCGCCGCCTCGTTGACGAACCGGGCGCCGTTCCCGTTGACGATCAGCCCGCCCGGCAGGGTCCGCTCGGCGAGGCAGAAGTACGGCTCGCCGGGCAGCGGGATCGACGGCCCCCACCACGCGTCGTCCATCAGCGCCAGCGCGGCCCCCGCGCGCTGGCCGGCCCGGATCCCGTCGCCCGTGTTCTCCTTCGCGCCCACCGACCACTGCGTGCCGATGGGCTGCTGCTGGTACTGCGCCCGCATCTGCGCGTTGTGCTCGAATCCGCCCGAGCCGACGACCACACCGCGCCGGGCCCCTACGGTGCCCCGTACGCCCTCCTTGTCCACCACGACCCCGGTCACCGCGCCGCCCTCCAGGACGAGGTCCACGAGCGGACTGTTCAGCCACACCGGCACACCCGCCCGCTGGAGTCCGGCACGCAGCCCGGCCGCCAGGGCCTGGCCCATCGTCAGCGGCTTCTGCCCGAGCAGCGCCGCCTTGGTGCCGCGCGCCAGGCACTCCGTGGACACGGCGAGACCCTTGGCGTTGACCGCCGCCAGGTTGAGCCACTTGTAGTCCTGGCTGAAGACCACCATCCCGGCGGGCACCGGCATGTACGCCGGGTTCAGCCGGGCCAGTTCGGCGCCCAGGACGTTCCCGTCGATCTGGTCCGGCTCGATGGACCGGCCGTTCGGCAGCCCGCCCGGCAGGTTGGGGTAGTAGTCGCTGTACCCCTCCATGAAGCGGAACCGGAGCGGGCTGTTGGCCATCACGAAGTCCAGCATCCGTGGACCGTTGGCGAGGAAGGCGGCCTGCCGGTCGGCCGGCACCTCGGGCCCGACGACGGCCGCCAGGTACGCCGCCGCCTTCTGCGGAGTGTCCGGCACGCCGGCGCCCAGGATCACCGAGTTGTTGGGCAGCCAGATCCCGGCCCCGGAGCGGGCGGCGGACCCGCCGAAGGTGGGCGCCTTCTCGACCACCAGCACGCTCAGGCCCCGCTTGGCGGCGGTGAGCGCGGCGGTCATCCCGGCGGCCCCGGAGCCGACCACGACGACGTCGTACTCGCCGAGCGACGGCCCGGCCTGGGCGCCGTCGGCCCGCGCCGCGGCGGTCGGCAGCACGGTGGCGGCGAGCACCCCGGCGCCGGTCCCTGCCACGACGCTGCGGCGGGAGGGGAAGGAGGACTTCATGGGCGGTCTCCAGGCGGTGAGGAGGGAACGCGGGCGCGGCCGAGGCGTCCTGATGCCACGTTAGGTAGGGAAGGTGTTCGGGGGATCATGTGATGTCAAGGCACAGGGCTCTCCCGGCGCCCCGCCGGCGAGCAGACCCGGTCTACCGAGCTGATCGCCGAGGGGTTCGTCTGAACCGGACCCGCCGCGGCCGCCCGTACGCCTCCGCCGGTACGCGCCCGTACGCGCACGCTGCCGAGCCCCGGGTGGGAACCCGGGGCTCGGCAACCATGGGGAGCTGGAGTGGAGCTGGAGCGGGCGGGGTCAGCGGGTGCCGACCGCCGCGCGGACCGCTCGGCGCGCCATCCCGGCGTCGTCGTGCAGGCGGCGCAGCAGCAGCCTCTGCTCCTCACCCGAGGACAGGGCGCCCGCCGGCAGGGGCTGGGCCGGTGCGGTCGCCAGCATCGAGCGCTGGACGGCCGTCTCCGACATCCGGATCTCCCGGGTCAGCACCAGCATCAGGTTGACCAGGAAGGCGTCCCGCACCGCCGGGCCGGCCGACTGGGCGAGCCGGCTGATCTGGCTGCGCGCGGCCGGGGCGTCACCCAGTACCGTCCACAGCGTGGCCAGGTCGTAGCCCGGCAGGTACCAGCCCGCGTGCTCCCAGTCGAGCAGCACCGGCCCGGCCGGGGACAGCAGCAGGTTCGACAGCAGGGCGTCACCGTGGTTGAACTGCAGCGCCGTACCCGACAGCTTCACGCCGTGCAGCAGCTTCTGCAGGTCACCGAGGTCCCGGTCGGTCAGCAGGCCCAGCTCGTAGTCCCGGGCGATCCGCCGCGCGTAGTTCAAGGGGGTCCCGAACAACTCGGCAGGCGGACGCCACTGGTTGACCCGGCACACGGCGCCGAGCGCCGCCCGCAGGTCGACCCGCGGCGGGGCCTCCACCGGATGCCGCTGGAGCGCCGCGACCCGGCCCGCCATCCGCTCGACGACCAGGACGCAGTTCTCCGGGTCGGCGGCGATCAGCCGCGGCACCCGGACCGGCGGGCGGTGCCGGACGAACGCCCGGTACGACGCTATTTCGTGCCGGTACCGCTCGCGCCATTCGGGCGAGTGGTCCAGTAAAACCTTGGCGACGGCGGTCATCCGCCCGGTGGTGCCCACGAGCAGGACCGACCGGCCGCTGCGCCGCAGCACCTGGACCGGCGCGAACTCCGGACAGATGCGCTGCACCGAGGCGAGCGCGGTGCGCAGCTGCGCCCCCTGCGGCCCGGAGAGGTCGATTCTTCCGCTGAGCGGCTGCGATCCGGCCCCCGGCATCCGCCGTGCCCGTACGGTGCCCTGCGCCGCAGCCGCCGGACGGCCGGGTTCGAGGTAGGGGCCGCCGCCCGCGGGGAGCGTGCGGTGCGGCCGGACCGGGGCGGACACGGAGGACGTTGCTGCGTACATGGCGTTACGGATCCCTTCGTGCGCCGACGAGTTGCGTACGCCGCCCCGCCGGATCCCGTGCATCACCCTGGGGAGTTCCGCCGGTGACCGGGTCGGGGAGGCGCATTCCTACCTGACACCCGGCCGCGGGTGGCGGACCATCAGGCGTGCCCTGGCGAAGCCTGGCGAATAGTCGCTGGGCATCTGACGGCGGGTTACTGTCAACTCAGCCGAGAACCTGGGGGCTTGACGTGAGCAAGGGTCCAAACACCCGCCTGAACGACCTGTTCGGCCTGGCCGGCTGGTCCAAGGGCGAACTGGCGAGGATGGTCAACAGGCAGGCGGCGGCCATGGGGCATCCCCAGCTGGCCACCGACACCTCGCGGGTGCGGCGCTGGATCGACATGGGGGAGACCCCGCGCGAACCGGTGCCCACGGTACTGGCAGCACTGTTCACCGAGCGGCTCGGTCGTGTCGTGACCATCGAGGACCTCGGGTTCGTACGGCAGCGGCGCACCAGCAGACGGCAGCCGGGCGGGGCACAGGAAAACCCCGACGGGATGCCCTGGGCGCCCGAACGCACAGCCGCGGTCCTCACCGAATTCACGGGAATGGACCTCATGCTCAACCGTCGCGGTCTGATGGGCGCGGGCGCCGCGCTCACCGCCGGCTCAGCCCTCAGCAACGCCATGTACGACTGGCTCCACACCGACCCCGCGCACGCCAAGGAGGCGCAGCGCTTCGGGGACGCCTTCCAGGCCGACCCGGCGGGCTACGACCGCTACGAGGCCGCGCCGATCGGCTCCCAGGAGATCGAGGCGCTGGAACGCTCCGTGGAGGTGTTCCGCGCCTGGGACGCCTCCAGGGGAGGCGGGCTCCAGCGCAAGGCGGTCGTCGGCCAGCTCAACGAGGTGGGCGGAATGCTCGCCTACCACCACCCCGACCACCTCCAGCGGAGGCTGTGGGGAGTGGCGGCCAACCTTGCCGTGCTCGCGGGCTGGATGTCCCACGACGTGGGCCTCGAACCCACGGCGCAGAAGTACTTCGTGATCGCCGCGCACGCCGCGCGCGAGGGTGGCGACCGGCCGCGGGCCGGCGAGGCGCTGTCCCGGGCCGCCCGCCAGATGGTCCACCTCGGGAAGCCGAACGAGGCGCTCGACCTGATGAAGCTGGCGCAGTCCGGCTCCGGCGAGCAGACCCTGCCCCGCACGCGCGCCATGCTGCACACCATCGAGGCCTGGGCGCAGGCCGCCATGGGCAAGGGCCAGGCCATGCGCCGTACCCTGGGCGAGGCGGAGGAGCTGTTCGTCTCCGACAAGGGCGACGTCCCGCCGCCGAGTTGGATGCAGCACTTCGACGAGGCGGACCTGCACGGCATGCAGGCCCTCGCGTACCGCACGCTCGCCGACCACGACGCCACGGCGGCCCCGATCGCCGCCCGCCACGCCAAGGAGGCCCTGCGGCTGCGCGGCGACGGCTACCAGCGCTCGCAGATTTTCGACTACATCTCGATGGCCTCGGCCTGCTTCATCGCCGACGACCCCGAACAGGCCGACCGCTACGCCCGGCTCGCCCTGGTCTCGATGAACGAGACCTCCTCGCACCGGACCTGGGACCGGCTGCGCGAGATGTACCGGCTCACCGGCCAGTACGCCGGGTACGCGCGTATCGAGGACCTGCGCGAGGAGATCGAACTGGCCCTCCCCGACAGCCCGGCGCCGCGCAGCCCGCGCGGTTCGGTCGTGTAGTGGGACGAGACGCACGGCGGCGAACGCACGGAGACGAGAAGGGCCGCGCCCACCGGCGCGGCCCACAAGCCCCTGACTGAACCCACGAAGACGAACCCACGAAGTCCGGAGCCACGAAGTCTGGAGCCAGAAGTCCGGTGCTTGCGCACCAGCAGGCTCCCGACGCCTGCGCCTGCGCCTACACGCAGGTAGGAACCGGCAGGCTCCCGGCGCCTAGGAACCGACCCGTGCCACCAGCACGCACGCGTCGTCCTCGCGCTCGCTCTCGCCGAACTCCTCGATCACCATGCGCACGCAGTCCTGGGCCGACCGCGCCGCCGAGAACCGCGGTGCGAGCGCCAGCAGCCGCTCCGTCCCGTCGGCCCGGCTGAACTCGATGCTGCGCGGCGTCAGTCCGTCCGTGTGCAGGACGAGCACGTCGCCCTCCTCGAGGCGCTCCTCGGCCTGTCCGTACGAGGCTCCGGAGGTCGCGCCCAGCAGTACGCCCTCCGGCGGTACCAGCGAGCGGCCGGTGCCGCGGCGGAACAGCAGGGGGGCCGGGTGTCCGGCCTGCGCCCAGGACAGCACGCGGCGCGCGGGATCGTAGCGGCAGCACACGGCCGAGCCGAGGGCCGGCTGCACGGAGGTCTCCAGCAGCTGGTTCAGCCATCCCATCAGGGGGCCGGGCTCGATGCCGGCCATGGCCATGCCGCGCAGTGCGCCGAGCATCATCGCCATCCCGGAGGTGGCGGTCACCCCGTGTCCGGTCAGGTCGCCGACGGTCAGCAGGGAGCGTCCGTCGGGGAGTTCGAGGGCGTCGTACCAGTCGCCGCCGATCAGCGCGCTGGTCGCCGACGGCAGGTAGTGCGCGGCCACGTCCAGCGTGCCCGTGCTGTGGTGCGGGAACCGCAGGGAGCCGCGCCACGGGGGGAGCACGGCTTCCTGCAGCTCGACCGCCAGCCGGTGCTCGGTCTGCGCGATCTCCCGCTGGCGCTGGAGCGAGTCACGGGACTCGCGCACCGCCCGCTGGCTCCGGCGCAGTTCACTCACGTCCCGCAGCACGGCCCACATGGAGGCCGTACAGCCGTCGGAGTCGAGTACCGGCTCGCCCCTCATGTGCAAGGTCCGGACCCGGCCGTCGGCCCGGACGATGCGGAACTCGCCGTCGATCGCCTTGCCGTCCACCAGGCAGGCCGTGACCCAGGCCGTGAGCAGCGGCTGGTCTTCGGAGAACAGGGTGGAGCCGAGCTCGTCGAGCGGGAGCGCGCCCGCCTCGGGGGACCGGCCGAAGATCTGGAAGAGCTCGTCGGACCAAGTGACCTCGTCGGTCAGCAGGTTCCACTCGGCGCTACCGACGCGCGTCTGCGCCTCGGGTCCGGCCTCGGGCGCCGCCTGCGGGACCACGAGGGTCTCGGGCGCGGGCGGCAGGCCCTCCTTGAGCTGACCGAGGTGCTCGCGGAGGTCGTCGAGGTGGTGCACGGCGAGGTCGCACAGCGCGCGCTGCCAGCGGCCCTGGGCGTCGTCGTCGTCCACGACGGTGTCGCGGCGCACCGCGTCCACCTCACCCCGGAGGCGCCGGGTCTGCGAGATCAGTGCGTCCACCGACCCCGGCTCGGGCGGCTGCGCGGGACGGTCCGCGAACAGGTGGGACGGCATGAGAACTCCGATACAGGCGCGGCACGGCCAAGTCTGAAGGAAGGACCGGTTACGACTGTTGCACAGGCGGCGACGGCGTGTAAGGCGTTTGGCAACATCCGTAACGGTCTTGCTCCTGACATATGCCGTAGGCCTTCCGGCGTGTCTTTCCCGTACGAACGAATCCGGTCAGCCGAGGCCGCGGCCGCCGTGACCGGCGCCGGCGCGTCCGCCTTCCCGGTCCTGCCCCGGAGGCTTCCGACAGGCCAGAACCGGGCCGGAACCGGGCCAGAACGGGCCAGAACCGGCCCGGAAGCAACGGCCGGAAACAGGTCCTCTGCGCACGGCCGATCGATCGTACGGACGACACGTGCGAGCCGCGCACCTCCGTTCGGGTCGCGAGCGCCACCCCAACCGCCGTACCCCCGAACGAATGACCCCCTGCGCCGGCCCCGCGCGGCCCGGGCGGTTCGTCGCCGGGCTTCCCAGCTCTCCCCTTGATCGCTACCCTACGTGTCGGTAATGAGCCGGGGTGGTCCGCGTGCCGGGCCCGCGCAGGGTGGGGACGACACACATGACCGGGCAGAACCACCCCGCGGAGCGGAGCCGCCGCTCCTTCCTCACCTTCCTCGTCGCGGCGCCGACGCTCGCCCTCGTCACCCGCGCCGGAGCCGACGCGCTGGCCCCGCAGCCGGCCCACGCCGTGGTGCCGAGCCTGCCCGCCGTCGCGGACGTGATCGACCTCGGCGACCTCTTCATCCTGGCCGGCGCGCCCACCTCCGCCCTGCTGGCGCTCGCCGTCGAAGCGGACGGGGCCATCCGCTTCCGGCTGCCGCGCGAGGAGGTCGGCCAGGGCCTCACCACCGCCGTGGCCATGCTCGTCGCCGAGGAGTTGGACGCACCGCTGACCGCCGTGCACGTCGAACTGGACGACGCCAGGCCCGAACTGCTCTTCAACCAGCTCACCGGCTCCTCCAACTCCATCCGCTCCCTCTACGGACCGGTCCGCCAGTGCGCCGCCACCGCCCGGGCCCGCCTCGTGGCGGCCGCGGCCCGCCGCTGGAGCCTCTCTCCGGCCACCCTGACGACAGCGAACGGAGCCGTCCGCGCCCCGGACGGCCGCACGGCCGACTACGGCTCCCTCGCCGCGGCCGCCGCCGATCCGGGCCTGACCGTCCTCGGCGCCGCCCCGAAGAAGACGGCGCAGCACACCCTGGTCGGCAGGCCGACCTCCCGCGTCGACGCCCGTGCCATGGTCACCGGAGCCCAGCAGTACACCCTCGACCTCGACGTTCCCGGTGCGAAACCCTGCGTGGTGCGCCGCCCGCCCACCCTGGGCGGCAGCGTCCGCAGCGTCGCCAACCTCGCCGCCGTCAAGGCCATGCCCGGTGTGCTGCACGTGGTGACCGTCCCGACCGGGGTCGCGGTCGTCGCCGAGACCTTCGGGCAGGCCCTCGACGCCAAGGCCGCCCTCCAGGTCACCTGGGGCCCGGGTCCCGCCGACGCGCTGTCCGACGCGCAGATCCGCACGAAGCTGCGCGCCGCCACCCCGCCGCTGCTGGTGCCGCCCCTGCTGACCCCGCACGTGGACGCCGAGTTCGACTTCGCGTTCGTCAGCCACGCCCCGATGGAGACCAACTCCGCCGTCGCCGACGTACGGGAGGACCGCGCCGAGATCTGGTCGGGGCTCAAGTCCCCCATCGTGGCCCGCCAGACCATCGCCGCAGAGCTCGGCCTGCCCCTGGACAAGGTCACCGTGCACGTGGTCCAGGCCGGCGGCTCCTTCGGGCGGCGGCTCTTCTTCGACGCGGCCCTGGAGGCCGCCCGGATCTCCCGGGCCTGCCGCCGCCCGGTCAAGCTGATGTGGACCCGCGTGGACGACACCCGGCACGGCCGGATGCGCCCCGCCACCCACCACAAGATCCGGGCCACCCACCTGCTGGGCGAGGTCCTCAGCTTCGAGCACCGCGTCGCCGCCGCCGAGACCGACTTCCGGCACGGGCTCGGCGAGATCATCACCGCCACTGCCGCCCACCTGCCGCTCGGCATCGGCAACGCGACCCTGGCCCAGACCCTGTTCCTGACCACCGTGAAGTCCCCGTACCACTTCGGGCTCACCACCCAGGCGCTCACCGAGGTGCCGACCGGCATCCCCACCGGCTCCTGGCGGTCGGTGTACTCCGCCAACACCCGCGGCGCCGAGGAGATCGTGGTCGACGAACTGGCCGCGGCGACCGGCCGGGACCCGTACCGCTTCCGCCGCACCTTCCTGAAGACAGCAGCCCAGCGGGCCGTGCTCGACAAGGCCGCGACGGAAGGGGAGTGGGGGCGGCCGATGCCGGCGGGATGCGCGCAGGGCATCGCCTTCCACGAGGAGTACAAGTCCCGCACCGCCTGCCTCGTCGAGATCGACACCCGGGACCCGGAGCACGTGCGGGTGACCAAGGCCGTCATCGCCGTGGACGTGGGCCTGCCCGTCAACCCGAGCGGGCTGGAGGCGCAGATGATCGGCGGCCTCACCGATGCCATCTCCACCACCCTGCGCGCCGGGCTGCACCTGGACAAGGGCCTCCCGCTGGAGGGCAGTTACAGCCAGTTCCACTGGGCCCGGCAGCGCGACACCCCGCGCGACGTACGGGTCCACGTGCTGCCCGCCACCGGTGACGAGCCGGGTGGCGCGGGCGAGCTCGGCGTCCCCGCGGCCGTCGGTGCGATCGCCAACGCCTGGGCCCGCGCCACCGGTTCCGCACCCCGCAGCTTCCCCCTCGACTTCGACGTCGACTTCACCCCCTACCCGCGATAGCCCGCAGCCAGGAGTACGCCGTGCCCTCCCACACCTTCACCGTCAACGGGCAGAGCGTCACCGTGGACGCACCCGACGACCTGCCCCTGCTCTGGGTCCTGCGCGACGTGCTGGGCGTCACCGGCCCCAAGTACGGCTGCGGCGTGGACGTCTGCAAGGCCTGCACGAGCCATCTCGACGGGACCGACGTCCGGCCGTGCGTGGTGCCCGTCTCCGCCTGCGCGGGCAAGGAGGTGACCACCATCGAGGGGCTGGCCGACGGGGAGGACCTGCACCCCGTCCAGGAGGCCTGGCTCGAGCAGGACGTCGCCCAGTGCGGCTTCTGCCAGCCCGGCCAGATCATGGCGGCCGTGGCCCTGCTGAAGCGCACCGCCGACCCGACGGACGAGGACATCGACGCCATCGCCAACATCTGCCGGTGCGGAACGTACTTCCGCATCCGCGAGGCCATCCGCAGCGCGGCCGCCCGGATGTGAGCGGCGGCGGATCCCGGTGTTTCCCCCGTGATACCGGGATCCGGCCGCTCGTGGAGGCCCGCGCGACGGTCCGCGCCCGGCCGGCGCACGACGCCCCACTCGGCCCCACGGCCGACGCTCCGGGCATCTGCGTCCCCGGCGCCCGCAAGCGGCTGACCCGTATCGAGGCGCTCCTGGAGCGCTCCCTGCCCCAGTCCCCGCTCCAGTCCCCGGGCGCCCGGCACGACCTGTGGCCGGCGCACAGGGCGGACGAGCTCGCCCAGTGACACCGTCACCAAACGGGACGAATCGCGCAAGACATGCACGATCATTCCCCAATGAGGCGTATCAATGTGAAACGCATGCTGGTCGGTGAACCCCTCGACACCGCCCGGATGGGCGAGACCCTGCTGCCCAAGCGGCTCGCCCTGCCGATCTTCTGCAGCGACCCGCTCTCCTCCGTGGCCTACGCCACCGAGGAGATCCTGCTGATCCTCGCCCTCGGCGGCGTCGCACTGCTCCACCTCACCTGGTACGCGGCCGCCGCCATCGTCTTCCTGCTCGTGGTCGTCGTCGCCTCCTACCGGCAGACCTGCCACGCCTACCCCGGCGGCGGCGGTGCCTACGTCGTCAGCTCCGAGAACCTCGGACAGACCGCCGCCCTGACCGCCGCCAGCGCCCTCCTCGTCGACTACGTGATGACCGTCGCCGTCTCCGTGGTCTCCGGCGTCGCCGCGATCACCTCGGCCATCCCCGCACTGGACGACCACGAGGTCGGCATGTCCGTGGGATTCGTCGTCCTGCTGACCCTCATGAACCTGCGCGGCGTACGCGAGTCGGGCCGCGTCTTCGCCCTCCCCACCTACGGCTTCGTCCTCGTCATCTACCTCATGTTCGCCTGCGCCGCCGTACGCCTGGCCACCGGCGACACCATCCGCGCCGAGTCCGCCGACCTGCCCATCACCGAGGCGGGCACCTACACCGGCCTGGCCGTGGTGCTCCTCGCGATGCGCGCCTTCGCCTCCGGCTGTACCGCCCTCACCGGCGTCGAGGCCATCAGCAACGGCGTCCCCGCCTTCCGCAAGCCCAAGGCCAAGAACGCGGCGACCACCCTCGCCGCCATGGGCGTGCTGTCGGTGACCATGTTCATGGGCATCACCGCGCTCGCCATGACGTACCGGGTGCACGTCGCGGCCGACCCCACCGAACTGGGCCTGCCGCCCGGCACCGCAACCTCCACCGCCCTCGCCCAGATCGGCCGCGCCACCTTCGGGAGCTGGCACTTCCTCTTCTACCTGCTCCAGGCCGTCACCGCCGGCGTGCTGGTCCTCGCCGCGAACACCGCCTTCAACGGCTTCCCGATGCTCGCCTCGATCCTGGCCAAGGACCGCTACGCGCCCCGCCAGCTCTTCAACCGGGGCGACCGGCTCGTCTACTCCAACGGCGTCGTGCTCCTCGCACTCGCCGCCATCGCCCTGATCGTCGCGTTCGACGCCGAACTGACCAGGCTCATCCAGCTCTACATCATCGGCGTCTTCGTCTCCTTCACCCTCTCCCAGGCGGGCATGGTCCGGCACTGGAGGAAGGAGCTGGCCTCACCGGCCACCCCGCGCGAGGAGCGGGTGCACATCCACCGCCGGCTCGCCATCAACGCGGTCGGCGCCTCCCTGACCGCCCTGGTCCTGGTCATCGTCCTGATCACCAAGTTCACGCACGGCGCCTGGCTGGTCGTCATCGCCATGCCCCTGCTGTTCCTCGGCATGAAGGGCGTACGCCGCCACTACGACCAGGTCGCCCGGCAGGTCGCCGTCCCGCCCGGCGCGAAGCCGCGCAAACCCGCCCGCCACCACGTCCTGGTCCTCGTCTCCTCCGTGCACGCCCCCACCCTCAAGGCACTCGGCTACGCGCAGGGCCTGCGCCCCGAGACGCTGACCGCGGTCACCGTCGCGGCGGACGAGGGGGAAGCCGCCCGGCTGCGCGAGGAGTGGGCCGAGCACGACCCGGGCCTCCCGCTGAAGATCCTGCACTCGCCGTACCGCGAGGTGGTGGCCCCGGTCCTGGCCCTCGTCCAGGAGCTGGCGGCGGACAGTTCGACGGACGTGCTCTCGGTGGTGATCCCGGAGTACGTGGTCGGCCACTGGTGGGAGCAGCCCCTGCACAACCAGAACGCCCTGCGGCTCAAGGCCCGGCTGCTGTTCACCCCGGGAGTCGCGGTGATCGACGTGCCGTACCTGCTGGAGTCGGCGAAGTCGTCGGACGCGCCGTAGCGGAGGCGGCGGCCCGCTGGGCCACCGCCGCGTGCGCCAGCGCGAGTTCCACCACGTGCACGGGGTCCGACAGGGCGCGGCCCGTGAGCTGCTCCAGGCGGCGCAGCCGGTTCGAGACGGTGTTGCGGTGGCAGTACAGCCGCTGCGCGGCGTGCGTCGTCGAGCCCTGGCAGGCCAGCCAGGTGCCCAGCGTGGTCAGCAGCAGCCGGCGGTCCTGCGCGGGCAGCGCCAGCACCGGGCCCAACACCACCGTCCGGAGCCGTCCGGCGAGTTCGGGCTGGGCCGCGACCAGCGCCGCCGGCAGACCCTCGTCCAGCAGCGCGGTGCGCGGGCCGCCGGGCTCGGGGGCGGTGCGCAGCGCGAGGGCGGCGAGCCGGTGCGCCCCGGCCAGCTCGGCCGGCGTCTCCACGACCGGGCTGACCCCGGCGCGAACCCCGAGCGGCGCGAGCAGTTCCCGTACGGATTCCAGCGGATGGTGGCCCAGCTCCACCAGGCCGCTCTCGCCGTCGGCCCGGATCCGCCACAGCACCCGGGGCGCTCCCGCGGCGCCGGGGCCCGCCACGGCCGTCTGCGCGGCCCCGGGGTCGCCGGCGGCGGCCACCGCGACCACGGCGAACCGGCCGCGCTCGGCAAGCCCCAGCTGCGCCGCGGCCTCGCAGGCCGCGGGGCCGCCGGGCACGGCTGCGCCGTCCAGCAGCACGTCCAGCAGGGCCGCGCGGCGCTCCCGGTCGCGGCCCGCGCGGGCGGCCTCGGTGCGGCGGTAGGACTCGGACACGGCGTCCGTCATCTGGTCCAGGACGTCCCACAGGGCGCTCGCACCCGGCAGCAGGCGGGGCAGCGCCGACCGGTCGTGCGCGGCCACCGCCTCGGTCAGGGCCGTCCAGAGCAGCCGCCCGCCGCTGCGGTAGGCGCGCAGCAACGACGTGAGCGGCACCCCCTGCTGCGCTCGCAGCGTGCCGGTGGCCCGGGCGTCGTCGAGCTCCACCGGCAGGCCGCGGGACCTGCGGAGCAGGGCCTCGACGGCCTGGCCCAGGTTGTGGTGGATCCGCTCGCGCAGCTCGGCCCGGCCGAGCAGGGCGGCGTACGCGGGATCCTCGGCCAGCGTCCGGTCGGCGAGCCGGTCCGCCGCCACGGCGAGGCGGCGGGCCAGGTCCTCGCGTATCTCCTCGATGATCCGCTCCATGACGGGCAGCCTGGCACGGTGGAGGGGGCGGTGGGGAGGGTCCGGACCCGGTCCATCCGCTACCTTGTGCGAAGCACTGCACGTGCAGTGTTCACAGGACGTGCCGCATCCACCCAGGGACCGCCCATGCGCCAGAACCCGCAGCGCCGCGCCGCGCTGCTCGACGCAGCCATCGAAGTCCTCGCCCGCGAAGGCTCGCGCGGCCTGACGCTGCGCGCGGTGGACGCGGAGGCGGGCGTGCCCACGGGGACGACCTCGAACTACTTCGCCAACCGGGCCCAGTTGCTCGTCCAGATCCTGCACCGCACGCGGGAGCGGCTCGTCCCGGACCCGGCGGAGCTGACCGGCCCGCTGGACGCGGAGGTGCTGCTCGGCGGGCTGCTGGAGCGGATGCGCCGCGAGCGCAGCGTGCACATCTCCATGCTGGAGCTGCGCCTGGAGGCCACCCGGCGCCCCGAACTCCAGACGGAGCTGGCCGGGTTCCTGCGCACGGAGCTGGAGGCGAACGTCGCCTGGCACCTGGACTCGGGCCTGCCGGGCGACCGCCGGGGGGTGGTCCTGCTCTACCTGGCGATGCTGGGCCTGATGGTGGACGACCTGACCGTGCCGACCCTGCTGGACGACCACCCGGTGCAGGGCCTCATCGAGACGATGGCCGAACGCCTCCTGCCGCAGCAGCCGTAGCCACGGGGGCCGGCGGCGGCCGCCGCTCAGCCCGCGTGGTCGCGGATCACCCGGCGCGCCAACGCCGCCCGCACCGGGGCGAGTTCCGCGCCGATCGCGCCCGCCCGCGCCGTGTCGTGGACGACGCCCGCCGGATGCGGGCCGCCCGCGGCCGCGCAGCGGCGGCGCAGGTGCGTCGGCGGGTGCGTGGCGTCCACGCTGTGGCCGCGGCGCGCGGCCACCCGCCGCAGCCGCTCGTACTCGCGCTCCGGGACGGCGCCGCCATACGCGGCCACCCGCTCCCACAGCCCCTGCTCGGCCAGGTCGCGTGCCTCGCGCCCGCCGCGGCCGCCGCGCATCTGCGCCGCCACCGCCTCGCGCCGCAGCTCCGCCTCCACGGAGTCGCAGACGAGGAGCCGGTCCATCAGCCCGACGGCGGCCTGCGTGGACCCGGCCCGGGCCGCGCTCGCATCGGCCAGGTACTCCGCCCGCTGCGAGGCCCGCAGCGTCAGGCGGTCGAGCAGCAGGAGCAGCCCGTACACCGCCCACCGGGGCAGAAACGTCACCGCGTTCACGAACCGGTCCAGCAACTGCCGGGGGTCCGTGGGCGCCAGCACGTAGGACCAGACCGCCAGGGAGTGCAGTGCCCCGGCCGTCACCCGAGCGCGCCGCAGGTCGCCGTTGGCGAAATGGCCCAACTCGTGGCCCAGCAGGGCCACCCGCTCCTGCGGCGAGAGGATCTCCCAGAGGCCCAGCCCCAGGTACATCACCCGTCGCTGCCGCAGGCCGTAGGTGGTCACCGCCGCGTTCGCGACCGGCTGCACGACCACGGCGTGCACCCCGCCCGTCCCGACCGCGGCCCCGACCTCGTCGATCAGCTCGAACAGCCGCGGCGCGTCCGCCCGGTAGAGCACCGGCTCGTCCTGCGGCAGCCGCTGCGGGCGCGGCCGCAGGACCGCGGCGAGCCCCAGCAGCAGCACACCGGCCACCGGCTGTACCCCGGTCTCCCACCCCAGGACGACCAGCAGCACTCCCGCGAGCACCAGGATCGCCGTCAGCCCGTGCACCAGGAGCGAGACGCCGAAGGCCACCACCGTCGTCACGTCCCGCGCCTGCGGCGCACTGCCGTCCGCCCCGCGCTCCATCTCGGCCGAGAGCTGCTCCCCGTACTCCCGCGCCAGCCGCCGCCGCACGGCTGCGATCCGCCCGGGCTCCGGGTCCGGCGCGCCCGGGTCCACGTTCCAGTCGCAGGCCGCGCACCATTCGACGTACCGCTCGTCCACGGGCACGCCGTCCCCGCACTGCGGGCACTCCCGTGTCGGTGGCGCGGCCACGCCGCCGGCGATCTCCATGCATCCCTCCCCGCCGCGGGCCCCTCGGCTCCGCGGTCGGGGCAGCATAGACACGCCCCGGCCGTTTCGAGGACTCGGGTGGGATCCGGTGATCTTATGCTCAGGTTTACGCGAGTCCGCTTGGTTTTGCGGCTGATGAGCGACTTTGATGGCTTTGCCAGGCCTCGTACCGGAGCAGGGGGACTACTCATGGGCGCCGAAAGCCAGGACCACCACAGCCAGGAGCACGGTCACAAGGACACCACACCCACCCTGATCGGTTCCGTACAGCGCGCGCTGCGCCTCTTGGAGGCGATGTACGCGGAAGGCGGGGTGACGGCCAAGCGGCTCGCCCGGGTCACCGGGATCCCGCTGCCCACCGTCTACCACCTCCTGCGTACTCTCAGTCATGAGGGCTACGTGCTCCGCGAGGGCGGGTCGTTCAGACTCTCGGACGATCTCCCGCTCGCGTCGTGATCAAAATCCGACGGGTTCCGGCCAAGCTCTCGTGCGGTTCGGCGCATGTTCCAGCGGAAAATGCCAGAACCCCCTTCCGCTCTGTGGAAGTTGAGTAAGTTCCCTCCTGTCGCGCCGTACGACCGTGCACTCCGCACGTCCGGCCGGGAGGGGAGCCCGCGTGCCCGGGATCGACGAATGCCTGCTCGAAGCCATGGCCCTGCCTGGTGCGCGGGGGGCCGCGCTGGTCGACTGGAGCAGCGGACTGGCCCTCGGCACCGCGGGGGAGTCGCCCGTGGGGGACCACGAGACCACCGCCGCCGAGACCGCCGAGCTGGCCCGCGCGGCCGCCGAGTACGAGTCCTTCGCCCCGGCGCCCGACGCCCCGCCCGGCGCCGCCGCCCCCGGGGACGCCACCGGCCAGCCCGTCGAGGACCTGATCGTCACCACCCGCACCGGCTACCACGTGCTGCGCTTCGTCGAGACGAGCTTCGACAGCAGCGTCTTCCTGCACCTGTGGCTCGACCGCGCCGACGGCAACCTCGCCCTCGCACGCCACAGACTCCGCGCCCTGGCGGAAGGGCTGGTGCTCAGATGACGACCCCGACCGCGACCCCGTCCGTCGCCGTCTCCCCCCTCCTGACCCGGCTCGCCGCCGAACGCGCCACCGGCGCCCTGTTACGCGACCGCGGCACCCTCTTCCTGGAGAACGGCAACGTCGTCCACGCCGAGAGCCCCGCCACCCCCGGCCTGGACGTGCTGCTCACCACCGGCGGCGGCCTCGCCCCCGAGCGCTGGCGGGAGGCCGTGGACCGGGCCGGCGCCCGCCGCCAAGTGGCCCGCTTCCTCGTCGACAGCGGCGGCCTCGCGGGCGGGGAACTGGAGATCTGCCACCTCGCCGCCATCTTCGACGCCGCCTTCTTCGCCCTTTCCCCGGGCAGCGGCCCCTCCCGGTTCCGCCGCGGGGCCACCCACTGGATCGGCTCCGTCCGTTCCGTCCCGGCCGCCGCCGTCGAACGCGAGACCCGGCGCCGCAGGGAACTCCTCGACGCGGTCTGGCCCTACCCGCTGCTCGACACCGCCCCGGTGGTACCGCGGCCCGCCGCGCCCGGACAGACCGTCACCCCCCGGCAGCGGCTCCTCCTCGGCCACGCCGACGGCGTGCGCACGCCGGCCGACCTCGCGTGGGTGCTGGGCCGGCCCGCCTTCCACACGCTGCTCGACGTACGGCGCCTCGCGGCGGCCGGACTCGTCGAGACCCCGCACACCCCGGCCCCGGCCCCGGAAGCGGAACCCCTGCCCGACTGGATGACCCAGGCCCAATCCCCGGACGTGGCGCTGCTCCGCCGGTTACGCGACGCACTGGAGGCAAGCCTGTGAGGCTCCCGCTGCGACCGGCCCTGCGCGCCGACCGCTCCGAGCGGAGGCAGCCCGAAAGGAGAAAGGCCGACATGAGCACGGTGCCGCCCGAGGCGGAGGCCGAGATACTCGCCGAGCTCCGCAGGCTGCGGGCCCGCGTGCCCCAGCTCACCGGCGCCCTCGCCGCCAGCGCCGACGGCCTCGTGCTCGCCCAGGACAGCGCCGCCGCCGAGGGCGAGACCGTCGCCGCCCTGACCGCGGCCGCCCTCGGCGTCGCCCAGCGGCTGAGCGACAGCACCGGGCAGGGCGGATTCCGCGAACTCCTGGTGCGCGGCGAGCACGGCTACGTGGCCACCTACGCGGCCGGCGAGGCGGCCGTCCTGACCCTGACCGCGGAGACGCGCGTCAACGTCGGGCGCCTGCACCTCGAGGCCCGGCGCTCCAGCCTGCGCATAGCCGAGCTCCTCGACCACACCCTCGGGCGGCGGGGCGCCGGCTCCCGCCCGGCCCCGCCCCTCCCGCCGGTGCCACCCGCGCCGCCCGCCCTGCCCGCCTGACCCCGTACCAGCCGACACCAGGACCCCATCGGATCCGGTAACACCCAGCAGGAAACGAGAAAGAGGAACCAGTCATGGCAAACGTCGAGACCACCCTCAAGGAAGCCACCACCGTCATCGACGGCGCACTCGGCGCCGCCCTGGTCGACTACGGCAGCGGGATGGCCCTCGGTACCGTCGGCGGCGGCAAGGACCTGGACCTCGCGGTCGCCGCCGCGGGCAACACGGACGTGGTCCGCGCCAAGGTCCGCACGATGGAGATGCTGGGCCTCAACGACGAGATCGAGGACATCCTCATCACCTTGGGGAACCAGTACCACCTGATCCGCCTCTTGAAGGGCAGGGGATCCTCCGGCTTCTTCCTCTACCTCGCCCTCGACCGGGGGCGGGCCAACCTCGCGATGGCCCGCCACCAGCTGAAGAGGATCGAGGCGGAGCTGGAGATCTGACCGGGGGGCCTCCTCCCGGCCGCGCCCCTCCGGGCGCGGCAGCGCATCGTCGAGGTGGCGGGCGGCTGAATTCTTTGCCGTCCGCCCCGGCGATCGGCCGTGGTATGCCCGATATCGGAGGAGTCCATGATTCCGCCACCTAGTAAGATGCTGTGAGCAGCTGATCATCGACAAAGCACCAAAACGCTGGAGAACCCGCCACCCATGCCCCCGCGCCTGAGCATCGTCGTCCCCGTCTACAACGTCGAGCTCTACCTCGACGAGTGCCTGGAATCCATCGCCGCTCAGACCTTCGCGGACTTTGAGGCCATCCTCGTGGATGACGGGTCCACGGACAGCAGCGCCGTCATCGCCAAGGCGTTCGCCGCACGGGACAAGCGTTTCCGGGTGGTCATGCAGGAGAACGCCGGCCTCGGCGCCGCCCGCAACGCAGGCGCCCGCCATGCCCACAAGGACAGCGAGTACCTGGCCTTCGTCGACAGCGACGACACCATGCCGGACTACGCCTACCAGCGGATGATCGAAGCCCTCGACGAGACGGGCTCGGACTTCGCCGGCGGCAACGTGAAGCGCTTCCGCTCCGTCGGCATGCAGCAGTCCTGGGGCCACCGGGCGGCCTTCGCCAAGACGCAGCTGAAGACCCACATCTCCAAGTTCCCGGCGCTGGTCACCGACCGCACCGCGTGGAACAAGGTCTACCGGCGCACCTTCTGGGACGAGCACGGCTTCCAGTACCCGGAGGGCATCCTCTACGAGGACGCCCCGGTCAGCATCCCCGCGCACTACTTCGCGTCCAGCGTCGACATCCTCAGCGACTGCGTCTACCACTGGCGCGTCCGCGAGACCGGCGAGCGCTCCATCACCCAGCGCTCCACCGACCCGGTCTCCCTCATCGACCGTGTGAAGTCCGTACGCCTGGTCCGCGAGTCCCTCAAGGCCAAGCAGGGCGCCAAGTACGTCCGCTACCTGCGCGACTACGACTACAACGTGCTGAGCGAAGAACTCCCGCTCATCTACAAGTACGTCGGTGAGGGCGGCGCCGACTTCCGCGCCGCGTTCGTCAAGGAGGTCGGCGGGCTCGTCCGCGAGATCGGCACCGCCCCCTGGTCCGACCTGACCGTCGCCGACCGTCTGAAGGCCTTCCTCGCCAGCGAAGGCCGCGTCGAGGACTTCATCGCGCTCCAGAACCACCAGCGCGACTACCACTACAGCGTTCCGGTCAAGGGCATCGCCCGCCCGCAGGCCGACTACCCGTTCCTGCACGGCCGTCCGCCGGTCCCCGCCAAGATCCTCACCCTCGGCCCGCGCGAGCGCCGCGTCGTGAGCCGCCTGGAGCAGGCGGCCTGGGCCGACGGCAAGCTGCTCCTGCGCGGCTACGCCCTGCCCGGCCACCTCGGCGCGGAGAGCCGCCTCGGCTCCCGCAAGATGCTGATCTTCCGCGAGGGGGGCAAGCGCCGCCGCTCCGTCGTCTCCGCCCGCACGGTCGCCTCCCCGATGGCCACCGTGAAGGCCCCGCACCTCGCGCTGCGGCACGCCGACTGGGCCGGATTCACCGCGGTCGTCGACCCCTCGATCTTCCAGTCGGGCGGCAAGTGGCACGAAGGGATATGGACCACCTCCGTCGCCGTCACCGGCGCCGGCGGCCTGCACCGCGCCCGCCTCCGGGGCGGTGAGCACGACACCGGCCACAACCCGCCCGCGCACTGGGTGGCCCCCGACGTCCGGGTCGTCCCCGCCGTCAGCGGCGCCCTGACCATCCAGGTGGAGATCGTCCGCGCCCGCGCCCTGGACGTGCGCCCCGCCGGCGACGACGCCGTCGAGATCATCGGTGAGCTCGCCGCCGCGGTCGGCGCCGACGCCACCCTGCGCGCCGTCCACGTCTCCACCGAGACCACCCTCACCTTCCCGCTGGAGGCCGGCCCGGCCACCGCCGGCCGCATCCCCTTCACCGCCCGCGTGCCGCTGGCCGAACTGGGCTCCGTACCGGACGCCCCGTGCGAGCCCGGCGAGTGGACCCCGGAGCCCTGGAGCCTCTCCGTGATCGGCGCCGACGGCACCGAGCACCGCCTGGCCCACGACGAGCGCGGCGGCTTCGCCGGCCTGGTCCTGCCCCTGCCGGGCGGGGACGCGGACCGCGCCCTGTTCGCCAAGCGCGGCACCACCGGACACCTGACCCTCTCCGTGCAGCCCTCGCCGCCGCTGATCGACGCCGTCGAGGCCAAGGACGGCACGGTGAGCCTGCGCGGCCGGTTCGTCGCACCCACCGACGAGCCCTACGAACTGGTGCTGCACAACGCGCACGGCATGGAGTTCAGCTACCCGGTCACGCGCGACGGCGACACCTTCGAGACCACCTTCGAGCCCGTGCTCCCCGAGGCGTACGCGGGTCGCACCACGCTGCCCGAAGGCCGCTGGTGGCCCACCCTGCGCCCGGCCGCCCAGGGCGGTACGACCGCGGGCCTGCTCGGCGTCGACCGCGGCGCCCCCGTGCAGATGAGCCCCGGCCTGCTCTTCGCCGGACCGTACCCCCTCACCGTGGAGGGCCGCCGGATGCGGGTCGAGACCCGCTTCCACGACCGCATGGTGCTGGTCGCGGACCCGCTGCTCAGCCCGCACGACCGCTCCCGGTACGCCCAGCGCGTCGCCCGTTTCGAGACGTACCCGGCCCAGCGCGCCCTGCCCGTCAAGGACGTCGTCGTCTACGACACCTTCCAGGGCAACGGCGCCGGCGACTCCCCCCGCGCCATCCACGAGGAGCTGGTGCGCCGCGGCGAGAAGCTGGAGCACATCTGGCTGGTCCGCGACGGCCGCGCCGAGGTCCCGGCGACCGCCCGCGCCGTCCAGTACGGCAGCGTGGAGTCCTGGGAGCTGCTGGCCCGCGCCCGCTACTACGTGACCAACGACAACGTGCCGCTGCACTTCGAGCGCCGCGCCGGACAGGTCGTCGTCCAGACCTGGCACGGCACGCCGATCAAGCAGATCGGCCACGACTTCGTGCACGACTACTACACGAGCCCGGAGATCCTGGAGGGGCTGGCGCACGACAGCGCCCAGTGGACCCTGCTCGCCTCCCCGAGCTCGTACGCGACGCCCGTCCTCAAGCGCGCCCTCGGCTACGACGGCGAGGTCATCGAGGCCGGTGCTCCGCGGACGGACGCACTGGTACGGCCCGACGCGGACCGGATCGCCGAGGTCCGGCGCCGGCTCGGCCTGCCCGAGGGCAAGAAGGTCGTCCTCTACATGCCCACCTGGCGGGAGAACTGCGAGGGATGGTCGGGCGGCTACAAGCTCGACCTGCGGATCGACCTGGAGCAGGCACGCCGCGAGCTGGGCGAGGACCACGTCCTGCTGGTCCGCGGCCACCACCACGTGGGCGAGCAGGTCCGCGAGGGCGTGCGCGACGGATTCGTCGTCGACGTCTCCCGCTGGCCCGACGCCACCGACCTGCTGCTGGTCGCCGACGTGCTGATCTCGGACTACTCCTCCGCGCTCTTCGACTTCGCGCTCACCGACCGGCCGATCCTGCTCTTCACGTACGACCTGGCGCACTACAAGAGCACCCTGCGCGGCTTCAACTTCGACCTCGAGGCCAAGGCCCCCGGCCCGCTGCTGGCGGACTCGGCGAGCCTGATCGAGGCCGTGCGCAACGCGGACGCCCTGGGCGGGCAGTACGCACAGGCCCGCGCGGCGTTCCGCGAGGAGTTCTGCGACCTGGACGACGGCCACGCCACCGAGCGCGTCGTCGACCGCATGCTCGCCATGGGCGCCGAGCCCGCGAAGTAGGCAGAACCGGCGAATCCGCCGCCGAACGCAGACCGGCCCCGGACCCACCGATGGATTTCGGGGGCCCGGGGCCGGTCCGTAGGTGACACGAAGACGCTGGACGTGGCGCCGATGCGGTGGGCGGCCGACGGGGCCTCGGGCTGACCGGCCCGCCACCCGCTAGACGGCCGCGATCCGGGTCAGCAGCTTCGGCAGGGCGGTGCCGATGGGCTCGCGCACGACCTCGTGGGCGAGGGAGTCGTACGGGGTCTCCTCGGCGTTCACGATGATCAGCCGGGCCCCGGCCTCCGCCGCCATCCCGGCCAGCGAGGCGGCGGGCTGCACCTGCAGGGTCGACCCGACGGCGATGAAGACCTGGCAGCCCTTGGCCACGGCCATCGCCTGGCCCAGAACCCCGGGGTCGAGCCGCTCGCCGAACATCACGGTCGCCGCCTTGAGGATCCCGCCGCACGCCAGGCAGGCGGGGTCCGGCTCCCCGGCGGCGACCCGGGCGAGCGCCTCGTCCATGCCCGTCCGGGCGCGGCAGGCCGTGCACACCACCGAGCGGGCGGTGCCGTGCAGCTCGAACACCTTGCGGGCGGGCATCCCGGCCAGCTGGTGCAGACCGTCCACGTTCTGCGTGATGACCCGCACCGGGGTCCCGCCGCGCTCGAGCTCCGCCACCGCCAGGTGCGCGGCATTGGGCCGCGGCTCGAGGGCGCCGAGCTCGGCCCGCATCAGCCAGGACCGGCGCCGGATCTCCGGATCGGCCATGTAGTACTCGTACGTCACGAGCTTCTCGGCGTCGGGATCGCGCCGCCACAGTCCCTGCGGCCCCCGGTAGTCCGGAATACCGGAGTCGGTGGACATCCCGGCCCCACTGAACACTGCGACGAGCGGCTTTCCCATGATCCGACCCTACGTACGGGTTCCGGGCGCCCGCGACCCGTTTTCGGCCCCGCCGGACGACCGCATGAACGGACGACCGGATCCAGGTCACCGAGGGTCCGTCTCAGGCGGCGGCCGCGCCACCCGTTCGGCCGTCTGCGGTGCATCAGGCCCTCCACAGGGGTGAGATCCGGGCCACGGCCCTCCCTCCGGTCCCGACGGGCGGGTACAAACCCGGCATGAAGCTCAAGCCGTACAGCCTTGGCGTCCTGCTGCTGACCCTGCTGGCGCCGGCGACCCTGCCGGCCGTTCCCGCCCTCGCCGCGCCGGCGCCGGCCCCCCCGGTCCCGCAGTCGCACACCGCCGACGTGATCGTCGGCTTCCTCACCGATTTCTACGGCGAACACGGTCCGACCCTGCACGACCGCGAGACCCGGGTCTCCCAGCTGCTCAAGGACAAACAGAAGGAGAGCCCGAACGCCGACGTCCTGCTCTGCGCCCAGAACGAGCCGCAGGGCATCGTGGTCGGGCCGGCCACCGTCGCCCAGTCGGCCGGGGTCGGCTGGGCCACCGTCACCACCCTCTGGGACGCCGGGCGCACCGACACCTTCACCGTGTACGTGCGCCTCGACTCCCAGCCCATCCGGGTGGACGACGTGATCTGCGCGGGCTGAACCCGGGGGCTGCTACAACATTCGGCATGACGGAATTCGAGATCACCGGCGCGAGCGCCGCGGACATGGAGACGATGCGGGACTGGGCCGACGCAGAGGGCTGGAACCCGGGGGACTCGGACCGGTTCGCCTTCGCGGTCGCCGACCCGGAGGGCTTCCTCGTCGGCCGGCTCGACGGCGCACCGGTCGCCTGCATCTCCGCGGTCCGCTACGGCGACGGCTTCGGGTTCATCGGCTTCTACATCGCCCGCCCCGCCTTCCGGGGCCAGGGCTACGGCATCCGGCTCTGGGAAGCGGCGATGGAGCGGCTCGAGGGGCGGCTCATCGGCCTGGACGGGGTCGTCGAACAGCAGGACAACTACCGCAGGTCCGGCTTCCGCCACGCCTGGAACAACGTCCGCCACGAAGGCGTCCCGCACGGGGATGCGCCGGGTGGCGACGGCGTCCAGGTGGTGGACGCGGCCTCGCTGCCCTTCGGGCAACTCGCGTCCTACGACCGCCGGTTCTTCCCCGAGGCGCGCGACGCCTTCCTCTCCGCCTGGACCGCGCTGCCCGGCCGGACGGCCCTGGCTGCGGTCCGCGGGGGACGCATCGAGGGGATCGGCGTCGTCCGGCCGTCCAGCGGAGCCTCCCGGCTCGGCCCCCTGTACGCAGCCACCCCCGGTGTCGCGGCCGCCCTGCTGCGCGCACTCGCGGAGCACGCGCCCGGCGGGCTCGTGTCCGTGGACGTACCGGACGCGAACCCGCAGGCCGCCCCCCTGTGCGCGGACCTCGGGCTGGTACCGGTGTTCGAGACCGCCAGGATGTACACCGGCCCCGCCCCGGCGCTCGAACTGGCCGGTCTCTACGGGGTCACCAGCCTCGAACTGGGCTGACCCGTGCGAGGGTTGCCCGGCCGGGCGGCTGTCGACGTGGCGCCCGGCCGGGGCGGTTGCGAGTCCCCGTCAGAAGGCGAACAGCGCACCGCTGGTGTTGCGCATGCCGCACGGGTTGGCGAAGGTGTAGGCGTAGGTGAGGCGACGGCCCTGCCACACGCCGTCGGCCGTCACGGTCATCGGGTTCCACTCCCTGGTACACGGGATGCCGGGCTCGGGCGCCGCGAGGGCGTCCAGCGCGGGCGCGTTCGACCGTAATTCCGCACAGGCGGCGGCCGGGTTCGGGTGCGTCCCGCCCGGCGTCGGCGCACACACCAGCGTCACCGCGCGCAGGACGGTGCCGGTCGCGGTGTCGTCCCCGGCGGTGATGCCGAGGACGAGCGCGGACGGGGCGTACAGGCTTTCCGTGCCGGAGGGGGCGGCTCCGGCCGACCCGGGCCAGGCCAGCGCGGTGAGCGCGGTGAGCGCCATGGCGGCGGAACCGAGCCCGAGACCCCTGGTGATGGACCGCATTTCGAACACTCCCTTGGGTGGCTGTTTCGGATAGCGGACAGAGTCTTGCCCACGGGAGCCATGAACGCCCGTTCGCACCCTCGTTTTCCGTCACCGATCGTGTGCGAATGAGTGCAGACCGCAGCGGTGCGGCACGGGCTGACCTGTGGGGGAGCGGCCCGCCGAATCGGCCGAACAACTACCGGAGACACGTGCGAAACCTGTGCGAAAAACTGGATCGGGACAGGTGCCGGCCCGCTGAGGCCTGCCCGGTCAGCCCGCCGAGGCGTGCGGGGCGTACAGGTCGAGCAGACGCGTGCGGGTCTGGTGCAGCCGCAGCGCCAGGACCCGCCCGACCCAGTGACCGATCGCGGAGCCGAACGCGGGATCGGCGTCCATGAGCATCCGTACCCCCGCTCCGTCGAACTCGTAGGCGCGCACCGGCGTCATCGCCTCGGCGCTCAGCTGCCACGCGTACGGGGGGAACAGCCACGACCAGCCCACCAGCTCCCCGGGACCGAGGTTCTCCACGGGCGCCGGCCGGCGGCGGCCCGTCACGGGGATCTGCAGGGTCACCGTGCCGGAACGCACGATCCAGAAGGACTCCGCGCGGGTGCCTTCCTCGAAGATCCGCGCGCCCTCGGGAAAATTGACCTCGCGGGCCTGGGACATCAGCCGGCCGCGATGCTCGGTGGACAGCACGGCAGCCATCCGGACGGGGGAAGGTGTGCTCACGACGGCCTCCGATCACGACCCCCCACGGCACTGCTACACCCAGTGTCGCCGACGCCGCCCGATCCGGACCGGATCGGACGGCGGCTTCTTCCGTGCTTCTTCATCGTGCTGCCTCCGTGCTGCCTCCGTCCCTCCTGCAGGCCTCTTCAGGCGGCGCCGGCCCCTGCGCTACTCCTCGGCGTTCGCCTCCAGGCAGGCCAGCTCCATGGCGTCCAGCACCGCCTCGTGGCTGCGCCCGCTCAGCTCGGCGACGTTTTCGATCTGCGCCGTCGCCCAGGCCGCCAGCGTCATCGCGAGCACCCGCAGCCCGTCGGTGCCGTGCTCGGCCAGGATCCCGTCGGCGACGAGCATGGCCTCCTCGGGCACCTGCTCCGGTGGCTCGAGGCCGGCGAGGCCGCGCAGCATCGCGAGGGTGCGGCGCGAGATCTCCGGGGTCAGCCCCGCCAGCCGCATGTCCTCTTCTTCGTCCATCCGCCCCACCCCTCCACCTGCCCGTGCCGTGCCCGTCACCCGGCACCTCAGGGCACCGTAGAGGGACGCGGCCGGGTGCGGGGCCGTTTCGCCAGGGTGACGCCGACCGGTCACCGACCGGCCGGTAACCGCACCGGCTGCACCAAGTGGGGTGAACCGAAGGCCGATTCGCCCTAGGGTGCGCCCGTACGCATGGCCGCACCCCCGTCCGGCGGAGTGCGGCCATGACCCGGCGGCCCCGCACCGCACGGCCGCACGGCACACCGAACTGGGGGGTTCATGCGTAGATCCAGACGACTGGCGGCCGCTCTCGCCCTGTCCCTGGCCGCAGCCGGCGCCGGGCTGGGCCCCGGCCTCGTCCCGCAGGCCGCGGCCATCACCCCGCCCGTGGCGTTCACCGCCGACGCGCTGGCGACCTGGCAGCCCAACGGCGTGGTCTGGGCCCTCGCCGAGGCGGGCGGCAAGGTCTTCGTCGGCGGCACCTTCTCCGCCGTACGCCCGCCCGCGGGCGGCTCCGGCAGCGAGCAGCCGGCCGTGAACTTCGCGGCGCTCGACGCCGCCACCGGCGCCCCGACCTCCTGTGCGCTGTCCTTCACCCTCGGCTCCGGCAGCGCCACCGTCCGCGCGCTCACCCTCTCGCCCGACAAGCAGACCCTGTACGCGGGCGGGTACTTCGGAGCCGTCAACGGCACCCCGGTCTCCAGCCTCGCCGCCATCGACGTCGCCACCTGCACCGTGAAGCCCGGCTTCCGGCCCGCCTTCGCGGCCACCGTACGGGCCCTGGCGGTCACCGGGGACACCGTCTACGCGGGGGGCGACTTCCTCAGCGTGGCCGGCCAGAAGCGCGAGCGCTTCGCCGCGGTCGACGCGGCCGACGGCTCCCTGCGGCCCTTCACCGCCAACGCCGACGAGCCCGGCCGCGCCGTCGAGGTCACCCCCGACGGCACCGGCGTGGTGCTCGGCGGCGACTTCTTCACCGTCAACGGGACGAACACGCACGCACTGGCCGTCGTGAACGCGACGACCGGGGCACTGACCACGTCCTACCCCGGCTTCATCGAGACCAACTCGGTCGTCAAGGACATCGCGACCGACGCGACCGGGTTCTACACCGCCAACGAGGGCACGGGCGGCGGCGTCTTCGACGGCCGGATCGCACTTGACCTCTCCGACTTCCGCCAGCGCTGGCGCGACACCTGCCTCGGCGCGACCCAGGCCGTACTCCCGTACCAGGGCGTGCTCTACAGCGCCTCGCACGCCCACGACTGCTCCGGCGTCGGCGAGTTCCCCGACGGCCAGCGCCATCACCTGCTCGCCCAGCCCACCAGCGGAACCGGCAAACTGGGGTGGGCCCCCGACACCAACGACGGCATCGGCGAGGGCATCGGCCCCCGTGTGATGACAGTCGGTTCCAAGGGCGGCGTCCAGTACCTGTGGGTCGGCGGCGAGTTCACCACCGTCAACGGCGCGGCGCAGCAGAGCCTGACGCGCTTCGCGTCCACCGGGGACACCGGTGCGCCCACTGTGCCCGTCGCCAGTGCCGTCAGCTTCAAGCCCGGGGAGGCACAGGTGCGCTGGCGCACCAGCCTCGACCTCGACGACAGCGCGCTGACCTACAGGATCTACCGCAACGGGGCGGCCCTGCCGATCGCCACGGTCACCGCCGACTCGCTGTTCTTCCGCCGTCCCCAGGCCTCCTGGACCGACACCACCGTGACCCCGGGACAGACGTACATGTACCGGGTGACCGCGACCGACGCGGCCGGGAACACCAGCGGCCTGTCGGGCACCGCGAGCGTCACGGTCCCGGCCTCGGTGGACGGCTACCCGAACCAGGTGCGCGCCGACGGCGCCCAGCAGTACTGGCGCTACGACGAGTCCGCCCTGCCCTTCGTCGCCGACTCCTCGGCCGGCGGCAACCAGAGCGGCGTACACCTGAACGCCCCCGCCCTGCGCCGGACGCCCGGCGCGGTCTCCGGCGCGAGCACGGCGATCGGCTTCAACGGTACGGACACCCAGGTGTACGGGGACAGGCGCCAGACCGTGGGCGGCACCTACTCCATCGAGACCTGGTTCAAGACGAACACCACCCGCGGCGGCAAGCTCTTCGGCTTCGGGAACAACCAGGCGCGCGGCAGCAGCCAGTACGACAAGCACCTCTACATGACCAACGACGGCCGACTGGTCTTCGGCGTCTACACCGGAGCCACCCGCACCGTCACCACCAGCGCCGCCTACAACGACGACCAGTGGCACCACGCCGTCGCCACCCAGGGGCCCGGCGGGATGACCCTGTACGTGGACGGCGCGCAGAAGGGCACGCTGAACGTCACGGCGCACGAGAACTTCTCGGGCTACTGGCACGCCGGCGGCGACAGCCTCGGCGGCTGGCCGGACCGCCCGACGAGCGAGTACTGGGCGGGCCGGCTCGACGAGACCGCCGTCTACCCGACCGTCCTGAGCGCGGCGCAGGTGCAGCACCACTACGCCCTCGCCACCGCCCCGGCCGACTCGGTGGTGGAGGTGAGCGCCGCGGAGGACACCTACGCCAACGCGGGTGCGGCCGACACCGCCTACGGGACCTCGAGCTCGCTCGCCGTGCGGGGCACCTCGTTCTACGCGAGCTACCTCCGCTTCCAGCTGCCCGCCGCGCCCGCGGGCACGGTGCTGAAGTCGGCGAGCCTCGGCATCAAGACGAGCACGACGAGCGGCGCCGGAACGGCGGACACCGTCTCCGTCGTCCCGGTCACCGGGTCGTGGACCGAGGGCGGCACGACGTACGCCAACCGCCCCGCCCTGGGCGGTCCGGCCGTCGGCAGCTTCGCGGGCATCCCGGACGGCTCGGCGGTGCACACCGCGGGGCTGGACACCCAGGCCGTGGCCGCGGCCCTCGGCGGGAGCTACAGCCTGGCCCTGACCGGCGCCGGTACGGACGCGCTGTGGCTGTGGTCCTCGGAGGCGCAGGCCAACGAGGGCACCCCGCGGCTGACGCTGACCTTCGGCGCGCCGTGAGGGGCGCGGGGGGGGGGGGGGGGGGGGGCCCCGCCCCCCCCCCCCCCCCCCCCCCAACGCCCCCGCCGTGACGCTGCGCCCCGGCCCACTGCCAGGAGACGGGCGTCGCCGCGCTCACCCGATGCCGTGTCCGTGGCCGTGGCCGGGTCTGTGGCCGTGGCCGGAGCCCGCGCCGCCGCCGGACTCCCAGCGGACCTCGCCGTCCTGGCGGTACGCCGTCGGGCGCAGCCCACAGGCGGCCGCGACGGCCGCCGAGGCGGCGTGGTCCGGGTGCACGTGGGCGAACAGCACGCCCACGGGCAGCTGCGTCAGCCAGTCCGCGAGGGCCCGGGCCGCCTCCTTGGCGAACCCCTGGCCCTGCCAGGGGGTGCCGACGGTCCAGGCCAGCTCGGCCCGGTCGAGGGCCGGGGCGAGGGTGGCCTGGACGGTGCCGACCAGCTTTCCCGGCCCGCGCAGCCGCAGCACCCAGTTGGCCCAGACGACCGCCGGGTCGGGGGAGCCGGCGGCGAGCCGCTCGTAGCGGGCGCGCAGCGCGCGAGACGTCGGCGGGGCGCCGCCGGTGAAGGCGTGGAGGCCGGGATCGGCCAGCACGAGCGCCATCTCCTCGGCGTGCGCGGGGTGCAGCGGGACCAGGTCCAGGCGCCGGGTGGCGAGCACCAGCGGCTGTACGACGGACCGGCGGACCTTGCCGGCCGCGCCCGGGCGGGGAACGCCGTCCACGGCCACGCAGATCCCGAACACCCTGTCGTGTCCCGTCCAGCCGTTCACGCGGCCCCGGTTGTTGCTGATCTGCACGCGCCGGCGGGCGCCGTCCACGGCCGACACCAGGTGCAGGTACACCGAGCCCGCGACACGGGCCAGGACGATGTCGCCGGTCTCGAGCAGGACCGGGTCGGCCGGCGCGACCCGGACGACCTGCCGGTTGTGGATCAGGGGCGCCATCGATGCGCCGGCCGGCCGGAACTCCACGGTCTCGCCCCGGCCGACACGGTCCGCGAGTGCTTCGAGCATGCCCATCCGCCGAGTGTCCCGGTGCGGGGCGGCGCGGGCCACCGGTTTTGTCCGGCCGGCGGCGGCGTCCACGGCGGGGGCGGCGGTGGACGGCGCCGGTGGTCAGCGCGGGGGTTCCACCTCGAGGAAGCGGCGCCGGCGCGGGCCCCGGTAGAGGAGGCAGACCCAGCCCAGCCGTTCCAGTACGGACGCGCAGGCCGTCAGCCGCTCCTGCTCTTCCTCGGCCGCGCCGCCTCCCCTGGGTCCGGCCCAGGTCACCTCGACCCGCCCCGGCTCCGGGCCGGCGGCCACGCGGTAGCCCGTACGCGTCGGCCGCCCCTCCGCGTCCGCCGCCGACGGCGTGATCCCCGAGGCCTCCAGTGCGAGGGCCACGGCACGCGCCGGCCGCCGCACCTCCCAGGGCGCGGGAACCGCCTCGCCCGCCGGGCCGTTGACCAGGCGGCGGATCTGCAGCATCCCCTCGTAGGCCGTGCGCAGCTCCGCCGCCCGGCCGGCGTCCGGCGGGGCCGGGCCGTCGCCGGTCGCAGGCTCGAAGCCCTGTCCGGGTACCGCCATCACCCACCACCGTCCCCGCCCGCGGCGCCCGGTGGCCACCGCGCGTCGTTGAGTCTGCCTACGTCGTCCGTCTGAGTACCTCGTGCCCAACGGCCTGAGTATCCGCGCCGATTCCCCGGCGCGCCGCCGCTGGTCGAATGGATACATGATCTCCGAGGCCCCCAGCAGCGCGCCCGCCCGCCCGCGCATGCAGCACGTCACCACCGCGGGCTCGGCCCTGGCCGTCGCCCTGGTCCCGCTCGTCGTCGGCGTGCTGCTCGCCAAGGCCATGGCCGCCGACCCGATGACCCCGGTCAACGCCCTCATCGCGGGCGGCGGCCAGCGGGCCGCGCTGCCCCGGGGCGAATGGCGCCGCCGCGGCCGCAGCACCGTGCACCGGCTGCGCACCGCCCGCCGCGAGACGGTCCGCCGGTGCGCCTCCGCCTGCGGCCGCCGGCCCTGACCCACCGGTCCCGGCCCTCCGGAAGCGGTTCCGGGCCCCGTACCGCGCCCGGCCTCGTTCAGCGCCCGTACTGCCGCAGGCACAGATCGACGATGGACGGCGGAATCGCGCCCTCCGCGGCCGCGCACAGCTCGTCCCCGCCCGCAGGCGGCGCAGGACGCCGCACGGGGTGCACCAGCGCGGGCTTCGCGGAGCGCAGGCGCCGGGGAGGCGCCGCCGGCTTGTCCGGCCGGGAGGCGGGCGGCCGGACGGCCCTGGCCGCGGGCCGCGCCTGCGAAGGGTCCGGACCCGGGGCCTGCGCAGGCGTCGGCAGCTCACCCAGCGGCAGGGGCGAGCTCAGGGGCACCGGCACGCGAGGCGGTGCCTCGGGCGCGGCGGCCCGCGGTACCGGACCACCCGGTGGGAGCGGAGCCCCGTCCTGCGGGCCGACGGATACGCAGCCGGCGCTCGCCAGGAGCGCGAGGAGGGAGAGGGGCACGGCCCGGCGTAACTGCATCCGACCACCTTGCCGTACCGCCCGGCCGCCCAGGTCCCCCGCCTCACGCGTCCGAGTGACGGGGCCCCCGGCAGGCAGGGAGCGGGCAGGCCGGAGAATGGGCACGGCAGTGCGGGTGACGGGGGAGGCGCGACCCCCGGCGCCCCGCCCCGCCGAGCCCTGCCCGCCGACCAGCCCGTACGGAGAACCGACCCATGAGCTCAGCCGCCGCGCCCGGCCCCCCTGCGTCGAACCCCGGTCCCGAGACCGGAACCGGCGCGCCCCCGGATCTCCGGCCGTCCGGTGACGGGCCCGCCTGGAAGGGCTGGACGGCCGTCTGCGCCGTCGCCCTCGGGATCTTCTGCCTGATCACCTCCGAACTGCTGCCCGTCGGCCTGCTCACCCCCGTCGGGGCCGACCTCGGGGTCTCGGACGGGACCGCCGGGCTGATGGTCACCGTGCCCGGCCTGGTCGCCGGGTTCTGCGCGCCCCTGGTCACCGTCGGGGCCGGCCGGCTCGACCGGCGGCTTGTGCTGTGCGTGCTCATCGGCCTCATGGGCGCCGCCAACCTCGCCGCCGCCCTCGCCCCCACCTTCGCCGTCGTCCTCGCGGCCCGGGTGCTCGTGGGCGTGAGCGTCGGAGGGTTCTGGGCCGTCGCGGGCGGCCTCGCCGTACGGCTCGTCCCCCCGCCCCACGTCGGCCGGGCCACCGCACTGGTCTTCGGCGGCGTGCCCACCGCCTCCGTGCTCGGCGTCCCCGCCGGCACGCTGCTCGGTGAACTCGGCGGCTGGCGCACCGCCTTCGCGGCCGTCGGCGCCCTCGGCCTCGTCGCCCTGACCGCGCTGCTCCTGCTGCTGCCCCCGCTGCCGCCGACCGGGCAGATCACCTTCGCCCGACTCCCCGCGCTGCTCCGCTCGAACCCCGGCGTCCGCGCCGGGGTCGTGGTCACCTTCCTCGTGGTGACCGGGCAGTTCGCCGCCTACACCTTCGTGCGCCCCATCCTCCAGGACGTCTCCGGCATCGACGCCGCGTACGTGAGCACCCTCCTCCTCGGCTACGGCGTCGCGGGCGTGGCCGGAAACTTCCTGGCAGGCGCCCACGGCGCGCACCGGACGCTGCTCACCGTCAGCGCCTGCCTGACCGTGATCCTCTCCCTGATCGCCGTCCTCCCCGGAGCCGTCGCCGGGACCGCGCTGCTGCTCGCCTGGGGCCTCGCGTACGGCGGCGTCTCGGTGAGCCTGCAGAGGTGGATGCTCATCTGCGCCCCGGCCTCGGCCGAGGCCGCCACCTCGCTCATGGTCGCCATGTTCAACCTGGCCATAGCGGCGGGCGCGTTGCTCGGCGGCCTCGCGGTCGACGGCCTCGCGGCCCCCGCCGCCCCGCTCTTCGGCGCCGCCCTGATGCTGCTGGCCGCGGGCACCGTCTGGACCACGTCGATCCGTCGGCGGCCCGGCAGAACGGATGGACGAGGGCAGACCGGACACCCGGCTTGACCTGGGCCGTCATGGAGGGCGAGAGTGCGCCGATCGAGATCCACCGCTTGAGCAGCGTTTCGGAGAGGCCTCAGATGTCCCAGCCGGGCAGACACCGCGCCCACGCCTCCGACGAGAGCGCGGGCGGCCCCGATGACCATCTGTTCGTACGCCCGTACGTCGCCTCCCCGGGCGCGCCCTCCCGGTCGAGCGCGACGCCTGCCTGGCCGCACTCCGGCCCGCTCCTGTTCCCGGACCCGGAGCCGTCCCCCCGCCCTGCTCCCTCCGCGGCGGCTGCGGCCCCCGCTTCCCGCGGCGCGGGCCGGCGCGGCGGCGGGCCGGCGGCGACCGTCGCCACCCTGCTCGGGCTGGCCGCCGCCGGCGGGATCGTCCTCGTGCTGACCGGCTCCGAGCCGGAACCGCCGCCCCGCTCCGGGCGGCCGCCCGAGCTGTCCGTGCCGGTGCTCCCGGCGCGCAGTCCGGGCGCGGGCGAGCCCGGCCCCGACGCATCCGGACGGTCCGCCGCGCCCTCGGCCAAGGCTTCGGCCTCCGCCTCGCCGGGAGCGTCCACTCCGGCCGCGGGACAGAGCTCGAAGCCGCCCTCGCCCAGTGCGGCGGCCGGACGGCTGTCGGTCCCCGCGGCGACGCTGCGCATGGGGGACCGCGGGCCCGAGGTGCGGGCCCTGCAGGAACTGCTCTTCGGGCAGGGGTTCACGTACGTCTCGGTCACCGGCGTGTACGACGGCCAGACCAAGCGCGGTGTCAGCCAGCTCCAGCGCGACCGGGACATCAAGGGCGACCCGGCGGGCGTCTACGGCCCGGCCACCCAGGCGGCCCTCGACTGACGATCCGCCCGGCGACGGCCCGACCCCGCCCCCGGGGCCGTCGCCCCCGCCCCGGGGCCGCCGGCCCCCGCCCTGGGACGAGGTGACATGCGGGACTCCCGGGTGCCGGGGAAATGTCCGGGGCGAGCCCCGACGGGCCCCGCGAGCCGGCTCCTTAGCACCGCGAAAAGCGCTGGACCAGTGGAAATGGCGGCGCCGAGAGTAGGTGTCACCGCGACATCCGCACGTCCGAGGGGGACCTTCCATGTCGACTTTGCGCGTCACCGCAGAAGAGCTGACCGTCCATGAGCATCCGAACGCCGATGCGTTGGAGCTGGCCCAGGTGGGTCTCTACCGCGCCGTGGTCGCCAAGGGCGCCTACCGCACCGGTGACTTCGCCCTCTACATACCCGAGCAGGCGGTCCTGCCGGCCGGGTTGATCGAGGAGCTCGGCCTGACCGGGCGGCTCGCCGGCAGCTCCGCCGACCGCGTCAAGGCGGTCCGGCTGCGCGGGGAGCTCTCGCAGGGGCTGGTGTGCCGGCCGCGCTCGCTCGCCGGCGTCGACCTCGTGCAGGCGGCCAAGGAGGGCACGGACTTCGCGGAACTGCTCGGCATCACCAAATGGGCGCCGCCCGTCCCGACCACGATGAACGGCGAGGTGGAGTCGGCCCCGGATCTGATGCCGTGGGTGGACATCGAGAACCTCCAGCGCTACCCGCACGTCTTCGAGCCCGGTGAGCCCGTCGTCCTCACCGAGAAGCTGCACGGCACCGCCTGCCTGTTCACGTACGTCGCCCGGGACGAGCGGGTCCTGGTCTCCTCGAAGGGGTTCGGCGCGAAGGGGCTCGCGCTCTGCGAGGACGAGCGCAACGTGTACTGGCGGGCCGTGCGCGGCCACGGCGTACCGGCGGTCGCGGCCGCCCTGGCCGCGCGGCTCGGCGCGTCGCGGATCGGGATCTTCGGCGAGGTGTACGGCGCGGGCGTCCAGGACCTGGCGTACGGAACGGACGTGCGCAGCGCCGACACGCCGCCGGGGTACGCGGTCTTCGACGTGTCCGCGGAGATCGACGGCCAGGTGCGGTGGCTGGAACCGGAGGCGGTGCTGGCGGACGGTGAACTGCCGGTGGTGCCGCGGCTGTACGAGGGCCCGTACGCCCTCGACAAGGTGTTGGAGGTGGCCAGCGGCCGGGAGACCGTGTCCGGGCGGGGCCTGCACCTGCGCGAGGGGGTCGTCATCCGTCCGGCGGCGGAGCGCTACAGCCCGGTCGTGGGCGGCCGCGCGATCGCCAAGGCGGTCAGCCCGGCCTACCTGACCCGCAAGGGCGGCACGGAGTACGAGTGACGGCTCCGCGCCGGGGGCGTGACCCCCGGCCGGGGCGTGACCCCGTGCCCGGGGCGTGACCCCCGGCCGGGGCGTGGCCCCGTGCAGGGGCGTGACCCCCGGCCGGGGCGTGACCCCGCGCCGGCGGCCGGACCCCGTCCAGCGCCCTGCCCCGTCCAGCGGCTGACCCTGAGCCAGGGGCCTGATCCGCAGCGGGGACCGGCCGGCCGAGCAGCCCCTAAAGGCCCGCCTTGCGGACCTCCAGGGCCGTGTGCCAGCCCGGGGGTTCGCTGTGACGCCCGGGGGGCACGCGGCGGCCGCCCGTCGCGAAGAAGGCGGAGAGGGGCAGGGTGGCGGCGCCGACCGTGACGGCATCGGGGCCCAGGGAGCCCAGGCCGACGGTGACCCGGCCGGCCGGGTGGCGCAGGGCGTAGCGGGTCGCGTGCTCCCGTACCGTCGGGAGGATGTGGGGGCCGAGCATCAGGCCCGCCCAGCCGCCGATCAGGATGCGCTCCGGCTGGAACAGGTTGATCAGGTCCGACAGCCCCGCTCCCAGGTACTCCGCGGTCTCCTCCAGCACGTCCCGCGCCACCGGGTCCCCGGAACCGGCCGCCGCCAGCAGGGCCGAGAGCGCCTCCTCCTCGTCCACGGAGCCCACCGGGCGCCCGCCCGGGGCGCCGCCGCGTTCCGCCCAGCGCCCCAGCAGGGCCTCGGCCCCCGTATACGCCTCGAGGCAGCCCAGCGCCCCGCACCGGCAGCGCCGGCCGCGTACCGCGACCGTCAGGTGGCCCCACTCCAGCGGGGTCCCCTCCGTCGTCCCGCCCTCCGGCGAGCCGTCGGTGATCAGGCTGGCGCCGACCCCCGAGCCGAAGAGCACGACGACGGCCTCCCGGGCCCCGCGCCCCGCGCCGAACCACATCTCCGCCTGGCCGAGCGTCCGCGCCCCGTTGTCGATGATGTACGGGACCCCCTCGGGCAGGGCTCCGGTGGCGCGCAGCAGCTCCTCCAGCGGGACGGCGTCCCAGCCGATGGTCTGGCTGTGCACCACGGCCCCGCCCGGTGCGTCGCGGTCCACGATGCCCGGAACGCCGACGCCCACGCCCAGCAGCCGCTCCGTGCCGGTCCCGGCCTCGGCGAGTACGGCGGCGATCCCGTTGCGGATGTGGTCGACGATGGGGCCGACGTCGTAACAGCCGCGCGGCAGCAACGGCAGCTCGGTGCGCGCCAGTTCGGTCAGCGTGAGGTCGAACAGCTCGACGCGGACCCGGGTTTCGCCGACGTCGACGCCGATCATGTGGCCACTGCCGGGCGCCACCCTCAGCAGGGTGCGGGGCCGTCCGCCGTCGGAGTCGACGATCCCGGCCTCCTCCAGGAGCCCGTCCGCCACGAGCTCCCCGACGACGTTGCTGACGGATCCGGAGCTCAGCCCCGTGGCCGGCCCGAGTTCCTGGCGGCTCATCGGCCCGCCGAAGTACAGCCGTTGGAGGACCGCACTTCGGTTCCCCCGCCGCAGGTCCCGCACCGTTCGCCCGCTACGCCCCGTGGTCATCCGGCCCCTTCCGCAGTGACATCGCTCGCAACATACCCTTGCGCGACCCCTTGACGCGACCCTTTCACGAGGCTTAACTCACGTCCTAAATTAAGGCGGAGGCCTGGACGGAGTACCCCGCGTCGGCCTTCCCCGACCCCGCCGAAAGGGACCCGAGCCGCCATGCGCAGAACCAGAGCCGCCGCCGCTGTCGCAGTCTCCCTGCTCGCCACCGCCGCCACCGCCTGCGGCGGCGGATCCGCGGACACCGGGGGCGGTACGAACACGGCGCCCAGAGAGCTCACCTACTGGGCCTCCAACCAGGGACCCGACCTCGCGGCGGACCAGGCGACGCTCGGGCCGGAGCTGAAGAAGTTCGAACAGCAGACCGGCATCAAGGTCAAGCTCGAGGTCGTCCCCTGGTCGGACCTGCTCAACCGGATCCTCGCCGCCACCGCCTCCGGACAGGGCCCGGACGTCCTCAACATCGGCAACACGTGGTCCTCCTCGCTCCAGGCCACCGGGGCCCTGCTCCCCTGGGACGCGAAGAACTTCGAGGCGATCGGCGGCAGGGACCGCTTCGTCGAGTCGGCCATCGGCTCGGCAGGCGCCGCCGGCAAGGACCCGGCGGCCGTGCCGCTCTACTCCATGTCGTACGCCCTCTACTACAACAAGAAGATGTTCCATGAGGCGGGCATCGCCAAGCCCCCGGCCACCTGGGACGAGCTGGTCGCCATCGGCCGCCGGCTGTCCGGGGACGGCAAGTGGGCCCTGGGCGCCGAGGGTTCGAACCCCGCCAACAACGTCCACCAGGCCTTCGTCCTGTCCAAGCAGCACGGAGCAGAGTTCTTCGACGCCGCCGGCAAGCCCACCTTCGACGCCCCCGGCAACGTCGCGGCCGTCAAGCAGTACGTCGACCTGATGGCCAGGGACAAGGTCATCGCGCCCGGCAACGCCGAGTACGACAAGAACCAGTCCCTCCAGGACTTCGCCAACGGCAAGACCGCCATGGTCCTGTGGCAGAGCGCGGCCGGCAGCTTCAAGGCGCACGGAATGAAGGAGGGGGACTGGGGGGTCGCCCCGGTCCCGGTCCCGGCCGGCGGCACCCCGGGCACCGGCCGCACCACCAACTCCATGGTCGCCGGCATCAACCTGGCCGTCTTCAAGAACACCGACAACATCGACGGCGCCCTGAAGTTCGTGAAGTTCATGACCAGCGACGAAGAGCAGAAGATCCTCAACAAGACCTACGGATCCGTCCCGCCGGTCAAGGCCGCCCAGAGCGACCCGTCCTTCGCCACCGAGGACCTCACCGTGCTCCGCACCACCCTCGCCACCAGCGCCGCCCCGCTCCCGCAGGTACCCGAGGAGTCCCAGTTCGAGACCGCCGTCGGCACGGCGGTCAAGGAGCTCTTCGCCGATGCGGCCGCCGGCCGGCCGGTGACCACCGAGTCGGTCAAGGCGAAGCTCACCAAGGCCCAGCAGCAGATGCCGAACTGAGCCGCGCCCGATGACCACCGCACCCACCGCGTTCCCGCCCGACACCACGCAGGGGCGGCCGCACGGTCCGGCGGCCCGCACGCGCCGCTCCGGCCGCACGCGCCGCTCCGGCCGCCCGCCCCGCGCCGGCCGCCTGCGCCGCGGCGCCCTGCCCTACCTCCTGCTGCTGCCCGCCCTGCTCCTCGAACTGCTCATCCACCTCGTCCCGATGGTGATGGGCATCCTCATGAGCTTCCGGGAGCTCACCCAGTTCTTCATCCGGGACTGGTCGCGCGCCCCCTGGACGGGCTTCGACAACTACGCACTCGCCGTCGACGTCAACCGGCCCGTCGGCGAGGCCCTCCTCGGCTCCTTCCTCACCACCTGCCTGTTCACCCTGCTCTCCGTCGGCCTGTGCTGGCTGCTCGGCACCGCCGCCGCCGTGTTCATGCAGGAGACCTTCCGCGGCCGCGGCGTCCTGCGCGCACTGTTCCTCGTCCCGTACGCCCTGCCCGCCTACGCGGCCGTGATCACCTGGGCGTTCATGTTCCAACGGGACAACGGGCTGGTGAACCACGTCCTGCACGACCAGCTCGGTCTGGGCGGAGCCGAGCACACCTTCTGGCTGCTCGGCGACAACAGCTTCTGGGCGCTGCTGACCGTGTCCGTCTGGAAGGGCTGGCCGTTCGCCTTCCTCATCGTGATGGCCGCCCTGCAGAACATCCCCAAGGACCTGTACGAGGCGGCCGCGCTGGACGGGGCCGGCATCTGGCAGCAGATCCGCCGGATCACCCTGCCCTCGGTCGGCGCGGTCAACCAGGTGCTCGTCCTGGTGCTGTTCCTGTGGACCTTCAACGACTTCAACACGCCGTTCGTGCTGTTCGGCAAGGCGGCCCCCGAGGCCGCCGACCTGATCTCCGTCCACATCTACCAGTCGAGCTTCGTCACCTGGAACTTCGGCGCCGGATCGGCCATGTCCGTGCTCCTGCTGCTGTTCCTCCTGCTGGTCACCGCCGGCTACCTGCTCCTGACCACCCGCGGCCGGAAGGATTCCGATGCCCGCTAGCGCCCGGGTCCGCAGCCCGCTCGACCCGCCCCGCTCCTTCCGGGTGGTCCGGGCCGTCTTCCTGACCCTGCTCTCCGGTTTCGTGCTGCTGCCCGTCTACGTGATGGTCACCAGTTCGCTCAAACCGCTGGGTGACGTGGCGGGCCGGTTCCGGTGGATCCCCACCGATCTCACCGTCCGGCCCTACATCGACATCTGGCACACCGTCCCGCTCGCCAGGTACTTCGTGAACTCCCTGATCGTGGCCGGCGCCGCCACCGTCTGCTCCGTGGTGATCGCCGTCTTCGCCGCCTACGCCGTCAGCCGCTACCGCTTCCGCGGCAAGCGCCTCTTCACGGTGACCGTGCTCTCCACCCAGATGTTCCCCGGGATCCTCTTCCTCCTCCCGCTGTTCCTGATCTTCGTCAACATCGGCAACAGCACCGGGGTCGCGCTCTACGGGTCCCGCGGCGGGCTCATCCTCACCTACCTCACCTTCTCCCTCCCCTTCTCCATCTGGATGCTCATCGGATACTTCGACTCGGTGCCCCGCGAACTCGACGAGGCCGCCACCGTCGACGGCTGCGGCCCGCTCGGCGCGCTCTTGCGGGTCGTGATCCCCGCAGCCGTGCCCGGCATCGTCGCCGTCGCCGTGTACGCCTTCATGACCGCCTGGGGCGAGGTGCTCTTCGCCTCGGTCATGACGAACGACACCACCCGCACCCTCGCCGTCGGACTGCAGGGCTACTCCACGCAGAACGACGTGTACTGGAACCAGATCATGGCCGCTTCGCTGGTCGTCAGCATCCCCGTCGTCGCCGGCTTCCTGCTGCTGCAGAAGTACCTGGTGGCCGGACTCACGGCAGGAGCCGTCAAATGACCCTTTCCGGAAGCCTTCCCCTGCCCGGGGCGCCCGCCGCGGACCGCTCAGTGGACCCCGGGGAACTCCCGTCCGGCCTCGACGCGCTCCCCGCCGGTCTCGACGCGCTGCCCGCCGGCCTCGACGCGCTGCCCCGCGACTTCGCCTGGGGCACCGCCACCTCCGCCTACCAGATCGAGGGCGCGGCCAGGGAGGACGGCCGCGGCCCCTCCATCTGGGACACCTTCAGCCGTGTCCCCGGCGCCGTCGACGGCGGCCACACCGGCGACACGGCCTGCGACCACTACCACCGCTGGCCGGACGACATCGCCCTGATGGGGCAGCTCGGCACCAACGCCTACCGGCTCTCCCTCGCCTGGCCGCGCGTCCTGCCCGGCGGCGACGGCCCCGTCAACGACAAGGGCCTCGACTTCTACGACCGGCTGACCGACGGGCTGCTCGCGGCCGGCATCGAGCCCAACATCACCCTCTACCACTGGGACCTGCCCCAGGCGCTCCAGGACCGCGGCGGCTGGCCCGAGCGCGCCACCGCCGAGCACTTCGCCGCGTACGCCGGTCTCGTGGCCGAACGCCTCGGCGACCGCGTCACCCAGTGGGCCACCCTGAACGAGCCGCTGTGCTCGGCCTGGATCGGCCACCTGGAGGGCCGGATGGCACCCGGCTGGACCGACCTCACCGCCGCCGTCCGCGCCTCCTACCACCTCCTGCTCGGCCACGGCCTGGCCGCTCAGGCCGTCCGCGCGGCCCGTCCCGCCGCCCGCATCGGCATCGTCAACAACCTCTCCACCGTCGAGCCCGCCACCGGCAGCGAGGCCGACCTGGCCGCCGCCCGGCGCATGGACGGTCACGTCAACCGCTGGTGGCTCGACCCGGTCCACGGCCGCGGCTTCCCCGCCGACATGCGCGAGGTCTACGGCGTCGACCTCCCCGAGCGCCCCGGCGACCTCGCCACCATCGCCGCCCCCCTCGACTGGATCGGCCTCAACTACTACTTCCCGCAGGTCGTCACCACCGACCCCACCGGTCCCGCGCCCTTCGCCCGTCAGATCGACCGGCCCGGAGTCCCGCGCACGGGCATGGACTGGGAGGTCGACGCCGACGGCCTCGAAACACTGATCATGCGCCTGCACGAGGAGTACGGGGACCGGTGCATCCACATCACCGAGAACGGCTCCTCGTACCCCGACACCGTCGCCCCCGACGGCCGCGTCCACGACCCCGAACGGGCCGCCTACCTCACCTCCCACCTGGCCGCCTGCGCCCGCGCGGCCGGCCGCGGCGCACCGGTGGCCGGCTACTACGCCTGGTCGCTGCTGGACAACTTCGAATGGGCCTACGGCTATGACAAGCGCTTCGGCCTGGTCCACGTGGACTACGCCACCCAGCGCCGCACCGTGAAGTCGAGCGGCCGCCGCTACGCCGAGATCATCGCCGCGCACCGCTCCGCCCGCTGAGGCCCCGTCCGCCGGGGCACCGCCGCACCGCGCCCGCCCCGCTTCTCGGGCCGGGCGCGGCGCGCGTGGTGGGATGGCCCCGGGGCGGGTCCAGCAGCTCACGGAGAGGTCGGGTACATGGCGCAGGGCAACACCATGCGAGGGATGGCGTACGAGACGTACGGCGGGACGGAGGTGCTCAAGGAGACCCGGCTCCCGGTGCCCAAGTTCGGCCCGGGCGAGGTCCTCGTCCGGGTGAAGTACGCCTCGGTCAACCCGGTCGACTGGAAGATCATGAGCGGTGGGCTCGACGCCCTGATGGACGTCGTGTATCCCGTGGTGCCCTGCTGGGACGTCTCCGGCACCGTCGAGCGGGTCGGGATCGACAGCCCGGAGTACGCCGAGGGCGACGAGGTCATGGCCTACGTCCGAAAGGACTACGTGCACGGCGGGACCTGCGCCGAGTTCGTCACCGTGCCCGTACGGGCCCTCGCGCACAAGCCCGCCTCGCTCGGCTGGGCCGAGGCGGCGGCCCTCCCGCTCGCCGGCCTCACCGCCTACCAGGTGCTGACCCGGCTGCGCACCGGCAAGGACGACACCGTCCTGATCCACGGCGCCGCCGGCGGAGTCGGCTCCTTCGGCGTGCAGATCGCCCGCGCCCTGGGGGCGCGGGTCATCGGCACCGCCTCCCCGCGCAACCACGACCGCGTACGCGAACTGGGCGCCGAGCCCGTGGAGTACGGGGACGGGCTCGCCGAGCGGGTCCTCGGCCTCGTCCCCGACGGCGCGACCGTCGTCGCGGACTTCGTCGGCGGTGTCCTCGACGTCACCCGCAGGGTGCTGCACGACGACGGCCGCCACGCCTCCATCGCCGATCCGACCGTGACCGGCTCGGGCGGCGAGTGGATGTGGGTGCGCCCCGTCGGCGAGGACCTGGCGGAACTGGCCCGGCTCGCGGACGCCGGACAGCTGAAGGTGACCGTCGCCGAGAGCTTCCCGCTGGCGGAACTGGCGACGGCCTTCGAGCTGAGCCAGGCCGGCCACACGGCGGGCAAGATCGTCATCGAGGTGTGAGGGGGGCGCCCTCCCGCCCGGGTCGCCCTCCCGCCCGGGTCGCCCTCCCGCCCGGGTCGCCCTCCCGGACGCGCGAGTGCGCGCCGCCCGTCGGGGACGGGCGGCGCGCCGAGGGGGAGGGCCGGGGGCAGCAGGCGTGCGGCGCCGGCCGGGGAACTGGTCGAAGTACCGGTCGGGCGGGTTCTCCCGGGAGGGGGTGAGCGGGACGGCCGCCGGGCCGCCCCGCTCCTTCCGGGGGTCAGGGATGGATCAGGGGAACGAGACGACGGTGGAGGGGACGGTCGTGGTGCCCGAGGTCGGGGCGCCGACACCGTTGATGACGTGTTCGTACTGGCCGTTGCCGCCCAGCGAGACCACGAGCAGGTCGTGGAAGCGCACGCCCGGCTTCACGGGGGCCTGGAAGCCGTGGTCCTGACGGATGGTCGGATCCACGTTGTAGTAGCAGTAGCTGCCCAGGCCCCAGCCTTCGTGGGTGTTCACGGAGTCGGCCACCTTGTAGGCCGCGTAGCCCTTGGTCGCACCGTTCTGGATGGCGGCCTGGTTGGGTGCGTCGTAGGCCTTCTCGTTCTGGAAGAAGATCGTGCGCCCGCGCTCGCCGTTCCACTCCACGTCGTACTTGTTGAAGTGCTCGACGAAGAGCCCGGTGGCCAGGACGTCGTCGCCGTTCACCCGGAACCCGTAGTCGGAGCGGTTGGTCTCCCAGCCCACCCCGTCGCCGTGGTCGGCCCGCCAGATCCAGGTGTGGTCGACGATCGTGTCGTGGTTGTTGATCACCATGCCGAGCGTGGCCTTGCCCGCGCCCGCGCCGCCGACCCGGATGAAGACGTCCTGCACGGTGGTCGGGTTCGCCGCGTGGTCCGTGGCGGCGCCGACCGGGCCGACCTCCAGCAGGCTGGGGGAGTTGACGGGGCCGGCGTCGATCAGGAAGCCGGCGAGCCGCACGCCGTCGACGTCGGCCACCTTCATCGCGGTCACCCCGTTGTCCGGGACGATCGTGGCGAGGCCGAGGCCCAGCACGACCGTGTCGGGACGGTTGACCTGGATGGTGCGGTCCACGTGGTAGACGCCGGGGGTGAACAGCAGGTGCAGGCCCTGGGCCAGCGCCGCGTTGATCGTCGCCGCGCTCGCACCCGGCTTGACCACGTAGAAGCGGCTGAGCGGGATGGAGCTCCCCTGAGGTGCCCCGTTGCCCCAGGAGGTGCCGCGGGCACCGGTGCGCTTCGCGGGGACGAAGACCTTGTACTCGCTGCCGTCCAGGTACAGGAAGGGCTTCTCACGCGAGACGGGGGTGGTGTCCAGGGTGGTGTAGGGCGGGTTCGGGAACGACTGCGCCGGCGCGCCCTGGGTCCCGGAGAACACCTGGTTCCACACCGCGTTGGACCAGCCGCCGATCGAGCTGTCCCGGGTGTACCACTGCTGCTGCGAGTAGTTGCCGATCTGGCCGTCGATCTTCGAGTCGGCGATGTAGCCGCCCGAGGCCCAGCCGTAGCCCGCGGGAGCCAGGTTGAGGCCGCCCTTGACGTGCATGCGGCGGAACGGCGCCGCCTGGGAGACGGCCCAGCGGTCGGTGCCGTTGACCGGGTTCAGCGCGAGGTTCTCGGCCGAACGCCAGAAGTTCTGGGTGGCGTTGCCGCCGAACCAGCCGGCGTCGACGGTCACGTCACCGTTGATCGTGGTGTCGTCGGGGCTGAGGCCGAGGCCGGAGACCGAGGTGTAGAAGCCGATCTGGGCGTTGAGGCCGTTGTACGTGCCCGGCTTGAACAGGAACTGGTAGCGGCCGGAGCCGAACTGCGCGGATTCCTGCAGGCGGAAGACCTCGTCGAGCTTGGCCTGGATGTTCGGGGTGGACGGGTCGAAGACGATCACGTTCGGGCCGAGGTCTCCGCCGCCGGGGATGGCCGGGTCGGTGCCGGCGGTGCCGTAGACCTGGAACTCCCAGAGGGAGTAGCCCCAGGCGGTGGAGCGCTGGGTGCCGTACACGCGGACGTAGCGGGCGGTGCCGGTGATGTCGTGGGTCTGGACGCCGCCGGTGCTCGCCGAGGTCTCGTGGGCGGTGGACCACTGGGTGCCGTCCGTGGACAGCTCGACCCGGTACGCCTTCGCGTACGCCGTCTCCCAGCGCAGGACCACCTGGCTCAGCCGGGCGGTGGCGCCGAGGTCCACCTGGATCCACTGCGGGTCGGCGAACTGGCTCGACCAGCGAGTGCCGTTGTCGCCGTCAACGGCTGCGCCGGCCGGGGTGCCGGCGCCCTCCACGCTGGAGGCGGTGGCGGGTTTGCCCTGCGACAGCAGCACGGGCGCGGCCTGGGCGGCGGTGCCCGGCAGCAGGACGAGGAGGGCCGCGACCAGTGCGGCGGCGAGCAACGCGGCCGTGAGCCGCGGAGGGCGATCGGAGAGGAGGGGCATGCGGGGTGCTCCTGACGTCATGGATCCGGGGGGATCGAAGCGTGAGTGAACTGCCCGCCGCCAGGGCCGTCAAGGGTTTTGGCGTTCACGAACTGAAGGCCAAACGGTATGTCAATCACCCATCAGGCCTCTGAACTCGGAGTTTCTTCAATCCTTGTGAAAAGTGTTGACGCAAAAAACTCGGCATGGCTCTACTGAGCTCTCACGGCTCCGTCCCGCCCTGCCCGCTGCTGCGGGGCGGAGCCAGGTCCGAGTTCGGGAAGTGTCCCTTCGGGGAGGCTCGTGGCTGCCGTGTGTTCGTTACTCGTCGACGGCCCGGTGCAGATCCGGTACCTCACCGCAGGCCGCCCAGGAGACCTCCACCCCCGCGAGGCCGCGCGACCACGACGCCGCGACGGCGGCCAGGCGCGCCGCGTCGGGCGGGGCAGCGCCCAGCCCGATCGCGTACCGGGCGAGGCCCGGGCCCCTTGCGAAGGGCCTCGGCCAGGCGTGCGCGTCCGCGCAGCCCGCCTCCTCCAGCGCCCCCAGCAGCGCCCGCATCCGGCCGCGCATGCGCCCCAGAGCCGCGTCGAACTCCGGCTCAGAGGGCGTCCGTACGGTCACCACCGCCCAGGCGGCGTGCCTGCGGTGCAGTGGCGGGGCGGTCATGACCGCGCCGAAGGCACCGGGACCGGCGTCCAGCAGTTCCCAGGCCCGGTACAGCTCCCGCACCAGGAGATCGCGCCCGCCCGGGCCCACCTGCGCGGTGCAGCTGCGGACCGGCTCGGAAGGGGTCAGGACGGTCACCGGATCCGGCCCGCCCGGGGCGGGCGGAGCGGGCGGCGGGGGCGAGGCGAGGCCGACCGGATCGCGCCAGTCCCAGGCCGCCCAGGTCCCGAAGAAGTCCGGCAGCAAGGCGTCCGGCGACAGGTCGGGGGCGGCCCGCACCGTGCGCGCCGCCATGACCGCCCAGGCCAGCCCCGGCAGTCCGCCGAACGGCGCCGAGTCCAGCCCGCGTACCCGGGCCCAGGCCTTGACCTCCCGCGCCAGCCGGGCGAAGGCGGCGTGTTGCGCGCCCACGAAGCGGCGAACCGTGTCGGCGTCGCTCACCGCGCTCAGCGCGACCGCGGCCTGCTCGCCCAGCTCCGCCCGGCGGGCCACCGCCTGCGCGGGATCCAGCGTGCCGGTGGCGACGAGCACCAGGTCGACGTCCAGTCCACCGGCGCTCAGCCGCAGCCCCGGCACCCGTGCGCCCTTCACCTCGCGCATGCGCACCGCCTCCGGCAACGCCGCCGCGACCCGCTCGCCTACCTCCGCGATGTCGGCGCCGCCCGGCACCGCCGCCACCAGGTCGAGGTCCGCTCCGGGCAGCGCACAGCCCATGCGGCGGGATCCGGCTACCCACACCGTCCCGTCGTCCAGCGCCTGCGCGATCCGGGCCGTGACCGAGGCGGCCCGGCCGTGCGGGTCGGCGTGGGGCAGGTCGAGGCGGGGCGGTGCGGGGTGGGCCGGTGCGGGGTGGGCCGGTTCGAGGCGGGGCGGTGCGGGGTGGGCCGGTTCGAGGCGGGGCGGTGCGGGGTGGAGCGGTGCGGCGTCGTGCCGTGCACGGGTGGCGCGTCCGGGGCCGGGCGGTTCGGCCCCGGCCGGGCAGGAGGGCTCCGGCAGCCACCGGACCCGGCCCGTCCCCAACTCCACGACCGCCCGCGGCCGCATGGGCCCGTCCCCGCGCCGCGAGAGCACGGTCAGCTCCCCGACCCGCGCGGACACTCCGGCGCCGAGGCGCGCGCCGAAATCGGCGACCGCCCGTTGCGGATCCCGGCTGCGCCCCAGCGTCAGATGCGGGGTGTAGCCCTCGGCGTGCTCCCGGCAGCCCGGGAACCGCCGCACCAGCGCCTGCCGCAGCCCCTTCCAGGGCGCCTCGCCGGCCGCCGCCGGATCCAGCCAGACGGTTGCGTCCTCCCGGTGCCCGAAGCCGTGCACCCCCTCCAGCCGCGCCGTGAACGCCGGTGTGTCCGCGGCCACTTCGGCCAACAGCGGCAAGGCCTCCTCGAACGAGGACTCGGGCACGAACCCGAAGATCAGGTTGACGTGCGCGGGCCAGCGGCCGGCCTGCGGGTCGTGCTCCCGCCGCAGTGCGTGCACCGCCTCCGGGAGCCCCGCCGGCAGCCAGGCCACCGCCGTGCGCGCCGTCGCCCGCGCGTCGAGCCGAGCGGGCCCGGCGCCCCCGAACTCCACGGTCGCCTCCACCCCGTAGTGGTCGGAGATGAACAGCCCGTCCGGGCCGGGCGCGTCGCCGCGCAGGGCCGCCCGGGTCACCCGCGCCCCGGATGCCCTCAGCAGGATCCGGTCCAGCCGCCCCGCCCGCCCCGACAGGGAGCCCACGGCGGCCAGCGGATTGGCCACAGGATCGAAGGTGGGTGTCCCGTCCGCGGCGCCGTGGACCTCGCTCCACGCGTCCCGCATGCCCAGAGCGGCGGCCGGGCCGTCGGCCCCCGAGCCGCCGTCGTTGAAGTCGCCGAGCAGCGCCACGGCGGCCTCCACTGCGCTCAACCCCTCGGCCAGCCGCGCCAGTTCGCTCCGCCGGTGGACCTCGCCGTTGTCGGTGTGATCGCTGGTCAGGTGGGTCGCGGCGATGACGAGGGGGCCGGCTGCGGTGTCCACCGTCACGGCGGTGACCGCCTTGTGCGGGCCGAGGGCGTGCAGCCCCGCCTCCCGCACCGGCAGCCGGCTCAGCACCAGCAGCCCGCACTCGGTGACGTCCCGGCCGCCCGGATCCGTGCCGAGGGTGTACCCGGCCCGCACCCAGTCCGCCGCCAGCAGGATCCGCAGCAGCTCGGGTTCGGCCTCCTGCAGCGCGATGACGTCGGCGTCGGCGGACGCCAGGTCGGCCAGCAGCAGCGGCCTGCGCCGGGCGGTCGCGATCCGCGGGCCGTCGTACCGGTCCCAGAGGGTGTTCCAGGTCAGCAGCCGCACCGCGGCGGGTGCCTCGGCCTCGGCCCCGGCCCCGCCGCTGCCAGGGCCAGGGCCAGGGCCCGGAGTCGGGGCCGGTCGCCAGGCGCCGCCGTCGGCCGGATCCCAGGCGTGCGGGGTCCGGGCGGTGAAGAACGGCGCCCGCAGCAGGCGCGGGTCGCGCACCCGCCCGGCGGTGGTGGCGTCGATCCGGTCCACCCCCGTGGCCCGGTCCCACACCCGCTCCCCGTCCGCCTCGACGAACAGCACCCGGTGCCACGGGATGTCGCCGCCGGGGACGAACGACGGCAGCGGCACGCGCTTGGGCGCGGCTCCGCGCTGGAGCAGCCCGAGGACGAACCGGGCGGGATCGAACCGCGGGTCCCAGCGGACCTGGTGGTAGAGCTCCTCACTGGTGCGCATCACAGCTCCCCGCCCTGCGGCGCGGCCAGGGTGCCGGCCGTGTCCTCGATGGTCCCGCCCGCGCCGATGTACCAGGTCCGGTGGGCCTCACCTGCGTACGGCGGGCTGAAGCGGTGCAGCTGCGACTCCAGCACCTGCGGCGGAACCGGATGCGGGCGCACCGCGTTGCGCCGGCGCAGCTCCTCCTCGTCGACCAGTACGACGGCATGGGTGACGAGCGCGTCGTGGCGGCGCGCGACCGAGCCGGCCAGTGCGCGCTGCCGGCCGGTGAGCGAGGTGGCGTCCCACACCACGGTGCCTCCGCGGGCCAGTGCGGCACCGAGCCGGTCGAGGCCCTCGCCGAGCACCTCCGCGTTGGCGCGCTGGTCCGCCCGGGAACCCCGGGCGGCCCGCAGGTCGTCGAGACCGATGCAGGTGTCCACGCCGGACAGGGCGCGGCCGAAGGTGCTCTTGCCGCTGCCCGAGGGCCCGCACAGCTGCACCAGCCGGGGAAACGTCCCCTCACGCCAGCGCCAGGTCGCCGCCACCGCCTCCTGCGCCGTGGCGATCCGCCCCTGCGCGAAAGACCGGCGCGCCTCGGCCCAGCAGCGGTCGCCCGCGTCGGGACCGAGCGCGGCCAGCGCCTCCCGCAGCTCCGTGCGCAGGGCGCCGAGCGGGTCGGGGCCGAGCAGCCCCGCCTCCTCGGCGCACAGCGCGGACCACTCCACGCATTCGAGGGCCTGAGCGTCACCGGCCGTCACGGCGGCGAGGGCGTGCAGCACCCCCGGATCGGCCGCGGCGGCCATCCGCACCAGCCCGGCCCGCCGCTCCGCGTCGGGGAACGGCCGCTGGAGGTACGGGTACAGCCCGACCAGGTCCGACACGCGCCGCGCGAGCCCCATCCCGAGCGGGCCCGCCGCGAGACGCGCCGCGATCCCGGCGCGCGGCGCGCGGTGCAGTACGGCGGCCAGTACCCCGGCCAGCCGGTCCTCGCCGGTCCGCCCCAACGCGTCGAGCCGCGCCGTGACGTCGGCGCACACCTCGGCGGCCGGCACCGCGCCGGCCCGGTCGGTCCCGTCGGTCTGCCCGGTTTCGCCGCTCTGCGGAGCACCCGCCCATCCGGCCGCTGCCGCCAGCTGCGCCGCGTCCGCCTCGGCCCCGGACCTGACCGCCCACAACGGGGCCGCCGGACCGAGCCCGTTCGGCACCACCGGCGCGAACATCCAGTGCGTGCCCGTCCGGACGTGCCCGCCGCGCACCCACTTGGCCACGCGGCGGCCGAAGTCCCCGTACGCGAAGCCGTCCACCGTCCGTACGACGTAGCCCTCCTGGCGTGCGGTGTCGACCTTCAGCCTGCGCAGCGCGCGCTCGTCGAAAGTGCCGCGCCACAGGACGCGCGGGGTGGGCACGCCGAGCCCGCGCAGGAACCGTACGGTCCCGTCCCAGTCCAGGCAGTGCTCCCCGTCCCACACCGAGAACCCGTAGAACCAGCTGTCGAGGTCCTCGTACGCGAGCGAATGCCGCGCGTACAGGTTCTCCCCGCACACCCGCCGGCCGGCCGGGATGCGCGCGGCGATCCGGCCCTGGAGGCCCTTGACCCACGCCCGGGAGGGATGGTGGGCCGAGTCGAGCGACCGCGCGTGCAGGCCGTCCGCGTACAGGGTGGTGTTCTCCCCGTCGAGCTTCTCGGTCACCACGACCTCACGCCCGGCCAGACCCTCGAACGCCCCCGGCCCGGCCACCCGGACATCGTCCGCCGTGGCCCCGGGGGACCACGGCAGATGGGGCGTACGGGGATAGTGCGTGCGCATGATCGGCTCCTGCTGGACTACGTGGGTGCCCGTCACCCTACGTATCCGCCGTGGCCTCCTCCATCGAATAACGGGTCGGCGGCCGCCCGCGTTCCTTCCCCGCCGTGCTGTCGCCCGCCGGCCGGGTCCTTCAGCGGCACAGGGCCACGATGGAGGGCGACACCGTGCCCCGCGCCGCCTCGCACAGCGCGGTCATGTCGTACGTGCGCTGCGGCGCGGCGGGCCGGGTCGCGGCCTTCGCCGGGGCGCGCTTGCGGGGCTTGGCCGGTTCGCCGGGTCGTACGGGGCGTGCCGGGCGTGCCGGGTGAGCGGGGTGAGCGGGGCGTACGGGCTTGGCGGCCCGGGGCGGCCGAGCGGGCCGCTCCTGCCCGGCCACGGCGGGTACGGGTACGGGCGCGGGTGGCGCGGACGGCGGGGCGGGCTCCGGGGTGACCGGCAGGTGGCCTAACGGCCAGGCGTCCGGGGCCGGTTGCCGTGGTTCGGGGCGGACCGCCGGATGCCCCGGGCGCGGAGCGTCCGGGGCAGCGGCGGGGCGCACCGTCACGCATCCGGTGGCCAGGGTGAGCGAGGCGAGGGTCAGGGTCAGGGTCCGGCACAGCTGCATCCGCCCACCCTGCCGCACGGCCCCCGGCGAAGCCGCCCCCATCACCCGTACGGGTGCGCGTCCTTGCCCGCCGCCCGGGCCCCGCCGCGGGGCCGGGTCGCCAGGCGGAGGGCGTGTTCCAGGGGGCCGCGGCGCAGGGGTGTGCCGGCGTAGGCGCGCTGCCAGGCCCAGGTCAGGGCGAGGGCGGCGGCGCTGAAGCCCAGCCAGGCGGACCAGGACGACGCGCCGTGGGCCGGACCGGCCAGGACCAGGGCGTGGACCACGTACGCGCTCAGCGCCATGGCTCCGAGCACGGCCACCGGGCTCAGCAGGCGGGCGCCCAGCCGACGCCGGACGGCGAGGGCGCACAGGCCGATGAGGGCGCAGCCGACGCCGGCGTTGCCGAGGGTCTCGAGCGGGGTCTGGCTGTACGGATCGGCCAGGAGCAGCCAGTCCCAGGAGGTGCTGGGCACGGCGCCGTACTGGCCGCGCAGCACTTCGCGCACCGGGTCGGCGGCGCTCGCGGCTTCCGGGTGGTGGACGGCGATCGCCGCGAGGAGCCGCTCCCGGGCCCCGAACACGTGAGTGGCGAGCCAGGCCGAGCCGTAGCCCGCCGCGGCCGCGGCAGTGCCCCACCCCGCCATGCGCAGCGCCACCGGCCGCTCCCGCACGTCGCACAGACGGGCCAGCGCCATCCCGGCCAGGACGTACGGGAGGTAGGTGGCGAGCGGATACGCGCCGGTGAGCAGCAGCTCACAGAGCACCGTGCCCAGGCCGGCCCAACTGGTCAGATCGGTGGCCTCGGGGACCAGGCCGCGCCCGGAGGCCCCGTATCCGAACACCGGGCCGAGCAGGAAGGACAGCAGGGGGCCCGCCACCACCGAGGCCCCCGCGACGGCCGTCAGGACCGGGGTGGAGAGCCGGGTGAAGGGTTCGGCGGCGAGGAAGTAGACGGAGAAGAAGGCCAGGATGACCAGGATCCCGGGCCACAGCGAGGCCAGGAACAGGCCGAGCACGGCCAGGACGGCGGAGCGGATCAGCAGCGGGCGGTAGCGCCCGGTCCAGCCCGCGGGCCGCGCCGTGGGGTCCGGGCCGCGCTGGGCGAGGACCAGGGAGAAGCCGGCGAGAAGGGTGAACAGCGCCGGTGCGCGTCCGTCGGCCGCCACGATCAGGTAGCCGGCACCTTCGGGCCGGGCGCCGGGGCCGACGTGCACGGCGAACATGCCGAGGACGGCGAGCCCGCGGACGGCGTCGACTCCGGCGAGCCTGACCGAACCGGCGTGCCCCGGACCTGCGTTCCCGATCCCGGCCTTCCGCGGGCCGGCCTTCCCGATCCCGGCCTCCCGCGGACCGGCCTTGCCCGCACCGGGGCTCTCCGTCCTGCTCACGCGCCGGCCGCCGCCCGGGCGAGCCCTGGCACGGTGCACCGTCTTCCGGCGTCCGCCCGGGTGCCCGTACGGGTGGCGCGTCGCATGCAGGGCTCCTCGGTCCGGTGCGGTGACGTGGTCGGACCGGCGGTTTTCAGGCCGCCAGTCCGCCACCGGAACGTAGCAGGGAGCGCATAACCAGGTAATAAGGAGGTATGGGGACGGTAAAGCGCCAGGGGCTTCGCCGAGTGCCCGAGGCCGGCCCGCTGCCGTAACCAGGAGGCCGCGCCCGCTGTTGCACAGGCGGCGGGTCCCCCCACGGTGAACGGAGTCCCGATGCCGCAACTGACCGACGAGGCCGCCCCCGAAGCGGTCCTGTCCGGCGCTGCCGCAACCGGCCAGGTCGCAACCGGCGATGCCGCAACCGGCGACGTCGCGCCGGACACCGCCGTGTCCGGCGCGGCCGTGTCCGGCGCCGCCGTACGTGCCGGGTCCGCGCCCGGCCGTGACAGCGCGGCCGGGACCTGGATGACCCCCGAGGCGTACGGTGCCTCGCGCGCAGCGCTGTGGACCGGAGCCGTGGTCCTCGTCACCGACACGGACGGCCGGATCCTCGTACAGAGCGTCGACTACCGGTCCGACCGCCTCCTGCCCGGCGGGGCCGTGGACGCGGGGGAGTCGCCCTCTGCCGCGGCGGCCCGGGAGGTGCGCGAGGAGCTCGGCGTCGACGGCCGCTACCCGCGCGGCCTCGCCGTGGACTGGATCCCGGCCGACACTCCGGGCTTCCCGGCCGCGATGGGCTTCCCCGGCGAGATCCTCCACGTGTACGACGGCGGCACCTGGACGCCGGACCGGATCACGGCCGTCCGCCTCCCCGCCCAGGAGGTCACCGGCATCCACTTCGCCGAGCCGGCCGACCTGCCCGCCCTGATGGACGCGGGCGACGCCCGCCGCGCGCTGTCCGCGCTGCGGGCCCGCATCAACGGTTCCGGCGCCGCCCTGCTGGAAGACGGCCGGCCCACCGTGCCCACCGCACTCGACCGGCTCGGGGTCCTGCGCACCCGCAGGACCCCGCTGCACGGCGCGTGGCACGCGGGCCCCGTGCCCGCGCGGCTGCCCGTACGCGACGGCCGGGGCTGGCTGTTCGCCCCCGACGGGCGGGTGCTGCTCCTGATCGCCCGCGCCACCGGCGCGGCCCACCTCCCGCCCCCGACGGCCGCCCCGGTGGCCGGGGCCTTCCCGCTCGGCTACCGGTACGGCGACGGTGGCCGCGGTGACGGCCCGGGCGACGCGGAGACCGGGGCCCACGCCCGCACCGCGGCCCGTCTGACGGGTCTGCCGCCGGCCGCGGACCCCGCCTACGCCCGCCTGCTGGCCACCCCCGAGCAGGTCCGCGAACTGAGCGACTGGGGACCGGCGGGCGCCCACGAGCTCGCGGCGGTCCACGCGGCCCGCACCCGTCTCTGCCTCCCGGCCCCCACCCGGACCCCGCCCACGGAACTCCCGGAATCGGCGACCCGCTGGTGACCCGGCCCTCCCGGCCGCGGCCGTCGCCATGATCGGGAAATCCGGCGTCCTGCGCCGGCGGTCCCGCAGCATGGGGCCATGAGCGACAGTGCGATCACCTACACCCTGTACATCCAGGCCGATCCCGCCCGGGTCTGGCAGGCCCTCACCGAACCTGCCTTCACCCGCCGGTACTGGGGCCTGAGCTTCGAGACCGACTGGGCGGTGGGCTCGCAGATGGCCTGGGTCGAACGCGGGGCCCGTACCAGCGACCCCGAGCAGGTGGTCCTGGACTGCATCCCGGACCGCCTGCTCTCCTACACCTGGCACACCTTCAGCCCGCAGTGGGCGGCCTCGGCCGGGATCGACGAAGAGCTGCGGGCCCAACTGGCCGGGGAGCGGCGCACGAAGGTGACGTACGAGATCGAGCCGGTCGGCGACACCCTCGCGCGGCTGACCATCCTCCACGAGGACTTCCAGCCCGGCGGCACCCTGATCGGCATGTGCGGCCGGGCCTGGCCGATGCTCGCCTCCAGCCTCAAGACCCTCCTGGAGACCGGCGCCCCGCTGCCCGAGCCGGAGGAGGAGCCCCGCGAGACCGACGGCGCCTGACTCCCGCCGGCGGGCCACGGCCCCGGAGAGCCGTCCGTGGCCCGCACGGCACCGGCTCCCGGCGGCCCGCCCGAACGCGTGTGCCCCGCGCCTGGGATCATGTGTACCCCACATGAACCAGGAGCACCGCCATGGCACTTGAAGGCCTTCGCGTCGCCGGCACGCTGACCGGGATCCTGCACGACGCCGCGCACGGGCGCTTCCCGCCGCCCGACGGCGGGACCACCGTCGTACCCCAGGAGAACCGGCGCGACGCGGGGGTCATCGCCTTCACCGCGCATTCCGTGGTGTTCACCGACGAGGACCCGCAGTGGGTGCGCTCCACCCTCGCCGCCGTCGAGTGCGACGACCTCGCGGCCACCCTGCACGCGCGCTTCCTGACGGCGCTGCTGGACCGTACGGGCCGCACCACGGATACGGTCGACCTGCTCACCGTCGCGGGGGCGCTGCCCGGCGAACCCCCGCTGGAGCTCCGCGAGATCGCCGACCCCGACCACCCCCGGGTCCAGCGCGCCCTGCGCCGCCGCGACGACGTGCGGGTCTGGGCGGCCGACGGCGGAGTCCTCGTCCTCGGCCGGGGCGTCGCCGGGCGCTGGGAGACGGCGATCGAGGTCGACGAGGACGTCCGCCACCGGGGTCTGGGCCGGGAACTGGCCCGGGCCGCCCGCCACCTCGTCCCCGACGGGCAGCCGGTCTGGTCGCAACAGGCCACGGGCAACGCCCGCAGCGTCCGCGCCTTCCAGGCCGCCGGCTACCGGCCGGTCGGCGCGGAGGCCCTGCTGCTGGCCCCCGTGGCCGCCGGCGCGCCCTGACCGGACCCTGACAACGCACCCCTGACCGCCGGCCGTCCGGGGAGGTCGTGTGGAATGGGTGCCATGGGGAGAGGAAAGAAGATCCAGCAGGTCCGCGAGGGTGTCGCACCGCCCGAGCACTGGCGCTACGAACGCCACCTGGAGTCGCTGGCGGCAGCGCGGGGGCAGTCCGCCGAGGCGGAGGCCGCGGCCGCCGTCCTGCGCGATCCCGACCCGGTGATGGCCGAGAGCGCGGTGGTCACCCACCTGAACCGCCGGGCGGCGCGGCTGCTGGACGACGAGGCGTTCGCCGCCTGGGCCCGGGCGATGACCGCGGCGCTGGCCGGACGGGCCTTCCCCCAGCGGCGGCTGCACGAGTGGACCCTGCTCAAGGCCATCACCCGGGGCGAACCCTGGTCCGCGGCGGAGCTCACCGCGGCGTCCGACTGGTGCCAGCGCACGGCCGCCCAGAGCCTGAACTCGTCCGAGGCGCTGAACCTGCTCGCCGCGTCCGCCCGTACCCGCCGGGTCCGCAACGCCGCCGCCGAACGCCTGCGCCGCCGCACCCTGGCCCAGGCCGGGCCCTGACCGTCAGAGGCCCTTGCGCACCCGGGCCGCGCGGCGGGCCTCGGCGGCCTGCCGGGCCTCCATCGTCTTGCGGGACTCCTTCCCGCGGCCGGGCCGGCCCGGCCGGGTGCCGATCCCGCGGAAGCCGAGGTCCGAACCGGACGGCCGGCCCTTGGCGTCCGTCGGCGCGGATCCGGACAGCGGCACCCCGGACGGGGCCTTCGCGCCGGTGATCCGGCTCAGGGCCGCCTCGCCGGACCGCACCTGGGTGATGGTCGGCCGGATCCGGGCGTCCGCCATCAGGCGGACCATGTCCCGGCGCTGGTTCGGGGCGACGAGGGTGACGACCCGGCCGGACTCGCCGGCCCGCGCGGTTCGGCCGCCCCGGTGCAGGTAGTCCTTGTGGTCGGCGGGCGGGTCGACGTTGACCACGAGGTCCAGGTCGTCGATGTGGATGCCGCGCGCCGCGACGTTGGTCGCGACCAGGACGGTCACGGCCCCGGTCTTGAACTGCGCCAGGGTCCGGGTGCGCTGCGGCTGCGACTTGCCGCTGTGCAGGCCCTCCGCCCGCACGCCCATGGCCCGCAGGTGCTTCACGAACTGGTCGACGCCGTGCTTGGTGTCGAGGAACATCAGCACGCGGTTGTCGCGGGCCGCGATCTCCGTGGCCGCGGAGATCTTGTCGGCGGCGTGGATGTGCAGCACGTGGTGGTCCATCGTGCTCACCGCACCGGCCTGCGGGTCGACGGAGTGCGAGACCGGGTCCTTCAGGTACGTGCGCACCAGCTGGTCGACATTGCGGTCCAGGGTCGCCGAGAACAGCATCCGCTGTCCCGCGTGGTGCACCTGGTCGAGGATCTCGGTGACCTGCGGCATGAAGCCCATGTCGCACATCTGGTCGGCCTCGTCGAGCACGGTGATCTTCACGCGCTCCAGGTGGACGTCCCGCCGCCCGACCAGGTCGCTCAGCCGCCCGGGGGTGGCCACCACGACCTCGGCGCCGGTGCGCAGCGCGCTCACCTGCCGTCCGATGGACAGCCCGCCGACCACCGTGGCCATCCGCAGCGCCAGTGCCTCGGCGTACGGGGTCAGCGCTTCGGTCACCTGCTGCGCGAGCTCGCGGGTCGGTACGAGGACCAGCGCCAGCGGCCGCTTCGGGTCGGCCTTGCGTCCCGCCGTCCGCGCCAGCAGCGCGAGGCCGAAGGCGAGGGTCTTGCCGGAACCCGTACGGCCACGGCCCAGTACGTCCCGGCCGGCCAGCGCGTTCGGGAGCGTCGCGGCCTGGATCGGGAAGGGCTCCTTCACGTCCAGCCGGGCCAGGGTCGTCATCAGCTCGGCGGGCAGGTCCAGCTCGGAGAACGAGGTCACCGGCGCAAGCCCCGGCACCTTCGGCTCGTGCATCGTGAACTCACCCTGCGGCCCGATGCTGCGGGGTGCCTTGGCGCCGGACTTGCCGCCCGGCTTGGCACCGGCCTTCACACCGAATCGGCCATGAGCTGACGGGTTCCTCATGCAGGACCTTTCGAAGAGTGTTCGCGCAGCAGGAAACGAGGCAGCGGGAAACGAGATGGTCAACCGCCCATGGTACCAGCGGGGCCGCCGGCGCCCCTTACAGCGGCCCGGCGTCCAGTTCCCCGGACCGCACCTGCGCCAGGTGGGCGCGGACCTCGCCCGCGGCACGGCCGAACCAGTCGGCGATCACGGCGATCTCGTCGGGCGTGTAGTCGGCGAACAGGGCGCCGAGGCGGTCGTAGAACGGCTGGTACACGGCGAAGATCCGGGCGGTCGCCGCCGGGTCGGCCACGACCCGGACCCGGCGCCGGTCGGCAGGGTCGGCCTGGCGGCGGGCGTATCCGGCCCGTTCGAGGCGGTTGAGCACCCCGGTGACGGCGCCCGTGGTCAGGTTCGTCAGCTGGGCGAGGTCGCCGGCGGCGAGGGGGGTGTCCCCGGCGCCGAGGACGTGGCCCAGGCAGGTGAGGTCGGTGACGTTCAGCCCGAGCATCTGCGCCACCTCCTGCTGGGCGATGACGCCGAGGGCGACGTACTGGTCCATGCGCGAAAGCGCCTCCCCGGCCGTGGCCGCGGGGCGGGGCTTGCCCTGCACGCGAATACTCCTTAGCATCTAAGTTACTTAGCTCGTGAGATAAAAGATCCTGCTCCGAGCCTACTGCCGCACGTCCGACCAGGGAGAATCCATGAGCGCGCACGGGCACGTCGACCTCGGCCACACGGTGGCCGGCTGGACCGGTACGGGCCTGGCCCTGATCGGCTTCACGGGAGCGGGCCTCGCCGTGTGCGCGGCCTGGATCCCGGGGATCTGGATCGGCCTCGGGGTCGTCGCCGTGGCCGGCGCCGTCACCTGGCTGCTGCACCTGGCCGGCTGGGGCAAGCCCAGTGGCCCCCGCCCCGAGGCCGACTGGGACTGGCGGACCCGGGACACCGCCGCCCTTGCCGGGCACGCCGACTGCCTGGGCTGCAGGGTCGGCGGACCGCGGCGAGCCGCCGCGGCGGCCCCGCGGCCCCGATCCGCCATGCCGTTGCCGGCTGCGGACAGCAGCACATGAGCGTGTGGGTGTGGTGCTCCCCGCAATGGATCACGGTGCCGTCGCCGGGCTCCGGCCGCTGCCGGCGGGCGCACGAACAGCCCGCCCACCTCGTGCCGGGCGGCCGATCCGCCCATGTCCCGACCCTTCTCGAAGGCGCCCGGCGGACGCCCTTTCGCCCGTTCCGCGGACGAGGCGGCCAGAAGTTCGAATGCGCGGCACGCCCCGGTTGGCCGCGTCCAGCGTGTGCTGTACGGGACGGTTGGGCAGGATCGAGACGGCCGCGCGTGCGGCCCGCAGTGGAACGTTGAGAAGGATCAGCCAGATGGCAACAGGCATCGTGAAGTGGTTCAACTCGGAGAAGGGGTTCGGCTTCATTCAGCAGGACGACGGCGGGCCGGACGTGTTCGTGCACTTCTCCGCCATCGAGACCACCGGCTTCAAGTCGCTGGAAGAGAACCAGAAGGTCGAGTACAACGTCACCCAGGGCCCCAAGGGTCCTCAGGCCGAGCGGGTGGTCCCCCTCTCGTAGTACCGCTTCACGGGCCCGGCCCGTGAGCCGAGCCCCGTCGGCCCGTCCGGCGGGGCTCATCCATGCCGGGCGACGGCCGCTACACGGCCCGGTGGAGGGCCAGTAGCAGCCGCCACAGGTGGTCCGCCAGGTCGGCCGGCCCGGCGGGGACGGTGTCGTGGAGCCAGTCGGCCAGGACACCGGTGAAGGCGGCCGCGACCGCCGAGGCGACGAGATCCGGGTGCGGTGCGCCCGCGGCCGCCCGCTCGGCGCGGGCCCGCTCGCGCAGCTCCCGGTGGAGGCGGTCGCCGAGCGGGCCCCCGCCGCCCGGGAGCAGCAGCGTGCGGTGGAGCGGCGCGCGCTCGGCCGCCCCGGCCAGGAAATCCGCCAGGGCGGCCGGGGGCCGCGCGGGGGGCAGCGCCCCCGGGCCGGTCTGCCAGGCGTGCAGGGCGTCGACCGCGGCGTGCACCACATCGGCGCAGGCGTCCACGGCGAGGGCGGTGAGGTCCTCGTAGTGCAGGTAGAAGGTGGCGCGGCCGACCCCGGCCCGGCGGACCACCGCCGAGACGCTGACCTCGGCGAGCGCCCTGCCGGCGCACTCCGCGAGCAGGCTCTCGCGCAGCCGCGCCCTCGTCCTGGCGGTGCGCGGGTCCGGGGCGCGCGCGTCCGCGTCCCGGGGGCTCATGCGGCCAGGAGCGCCGCGCCGAGGGCCAGTGCGCCGGGCACGGCCTGGGCGAGGAGGATCCGCCGGTTGGCGGTCGCAGCCCCGTACACCCCGGCGACGATCACGCAGGTCAGGAAGAAGACCTGGGTGGCGAGCGAGTCGATGACCAGGGCCCACACCAGGCCCGCGGCGAGGAAGCCGTTGTAGAGGCCCTGGTTGGCGGCGAGCGTAGCGGTCAGACGGGCGGTGTCGGCGTCGAATCCGGACAGGGCGCGCCCCGGCGGCCGCTGCCACAGGAACATCTCCAGGACCAGGAAGTACGTGTGCAGGGCGGCCACGAGGCCGATCAGGATCTGAGCGACCGTGTGCACGGGCCGCCTCCACTTCTCGGGGGATGGGTGTCGGATCCCGGCCCCCGGAGGCATCCGGTACATCCCCAGGCGGGCCGCATTTCCTGGACAACTGTACAGGAAATGCGGCGCCCCAGAGGTCGTGCCCGACGCTTCAGGCCTCCCGGACGGAGATCGCCGAGACCGGGCAGGCCCGGGCGGCCTCCCGGACCAGCGGGCTCCCCGCGCCGTCCTCGCGCCCCGGGCGCAGCGCGCCGAAGCCGTCGTCGTCCTGGGTGAACACCCCGGGAGCAGTCAGCGCGCACTGGCCCGCCCCGATGCAGGCGCCCGTGTCGATGTCGATGTGCAGACGTGCGGTCGACACGGCCCTCACCACGCCACGGGCAGTTCGACCATGCCCTGGATGGTGTCGCCGGGCTTGAAGGGGATCCGGTCCGGCTCGGCCGCCAGCCGCAGCCCGGGCAGCCGCTCGAAGAGCGTGCCGAGCGCGATCTCCATCTCCGCGCGGGCCAGGTTCTGCCCGAGGCACTGGTGGATGCCGAAGCCGAAGGCCACGTGGTGCCGGGTGGGGCGGTGCCAGTCCAGCGCGTCCGGATCCGCGAAGGCGGAGTCGTCGCGGTTGATGACGGAGGTGGAGAACACCACCCCGTCGTCCGCGCGCACCGTGACCCCGCCGATCTCGATGTCCTCGGTCGCCACGCGCAGCATTCCGTCCGCGATCGACAGGAACCGCATCAGTTCCTCCACGGCCGACGAGATCAGCGCCGGGTCCGCCCGCAGCTCGGCCAGCTGCCCGGGATGGCGCAACAGGGTGAAGGTGCCGAGCGAGATCATGTTGGCGGTGGTCTCGTGCCCCGCGACCAGCAGGATCGTGGCGAGGTCGACCAGTTCCGCGACGCCGATCTCGCCGGTCTCCAGACGCTCCGCGATCAGCTCGTCGAGCAGCCCGTCCCCGGGCTCCCGGCGTTTGCGCGCGATCAGGTCGACGAGGTACGCGTCGAGCCGGAGGCGGGCGTCCTCCACATCGGCGGGTTCCGGGCCGCGCAGCAGCCGCCGGGATTCTCCCTCGAAGAACTCGTGGTCCTCGTACGGGACTCCGAGCAGGGCGCAGATCACCATCGACGGCACCGGCAGGGCGAAGGCGGACACCAGCTCCGCCCGCGGGCCCGCGGCGACCATCTCGTCGATCAGCCGGTCCACGGTCCGCTGGATGCGCGGCCGCAGGGCGGCGGTCCGCTTCAGGGTGAAGGCCGGGATCAGCATCCGGCGCTGGGTGTTGTGCTCGGGGTCGTCGAACCCGAGCAGCGCGGCCCGCCGGTTCTGGAGGCCTTGGAAGCGCCGGGTGGGCATGGGGAAGGCCGCGTTGCGGCGGTCGGTGGAGAGCCGTCCGTCGGCCAGCAGTGCACGGGCCTCGGCGAGTCCGGTGACCACCCATACCGAGCGGCCGTCGAAGAGGGTGACGCGGGACAGCGGCCGGCTGTCCCGCAGCGGTTCGTAGGCGGCCGGCGGGTGGTAGGGGCAGGTCCGGTCCTGGGGAAAGGCAACGGTCTCTGACGTGAAGGACATGAGCACCTCGCGAGCGATGGTTCCGTTGTGCCGGAGTCCATTACATGCCTGAGGCACCTATCCCACCTATGCCACTTTCGGCCAGATCACCCGAGTTCGCCCACAGGGCCCAGCCGACGGCCCCGGAGCTCACAGATGGGCGTCCAGGAAGGCCCGCAACTCCTCGCGGGTCATGGGCCCGGCCTGGCTCGCCACCGCTTCGCCGTCCTTGACCAGCACGGCCGTCGGGGCGCCGGTCACGCCGAAACGCCTGGTCGGCCCCGGGCAGCGGGTCATGTCCGTCCGCACGGCGGTGAGCCGCGTCCCGTACTCCTCGACCAGGTCGCCGACGACCGCGTCCATCGCCCGGCACGCCTCGAGGGCCTTCGGCCAGCTCCCGCAGAAGTAGGCGAGAACCGGCCCCTGTGCCATGGAGAGGACGAAGTCGAACTCCTGGTCCTCCCGTGGCTGGTGTACCCGACGTGCCATGCCTGCCGCTCCTCGCTCCCGGGCCCCCGTGACAGGGGGCGTCCCCCATCATCGCCGCTGCGGGCGGCGGCCGGTTGTCAGTGGTGCCTGTGAAGCTTGACCGCATGGACGACAGGATGCTCCGGCGCCGGGTCTACGGCGCCGACCACGAAGACCCCGACCCCGGCCCGCGCCCCGGTCACGTCTACGGCGAACTCGTGGGCGGCCCGCTGGACGGGCTCCTCCTCGACATCACCGGCTGGAGCACCCGGCAGCTCGCCGAAGAGGCCCGCCTGCCCACGGAGATAGGGCGTTACGGGGCCGGCGGCCGCGCCCACTACCGCCGCCGGGCGGCGGACCCCGGCCGCTGGGACTGGGTGGGGGACAGCCGCTGACCGGCCCGGCGGTACCGCTCCGCCCCCGGAGTCCGCGATCATGGAACTTCGACGTACGGAGGAATGGGGCCATGGGCAACCTGGAGATGAGCACCGGCGACATGCGGGAGGTGATCCGGCTGCTGACGGCGGTGGAGCGGACACCCGAACAGGAGCGTCGCCTCGCCATCGCGAGGGAGCGGTGCGCGCAGAAGGACGCCCGCCTCGCGGACGAGGGCATCGAGTGGGGCGTGCCGGTCGCGCAGGCACTGGAGGAACTGCTGGAAGGCAGCCCCGGCGCGGACATGGAGCCCGGCTACACCCACGCCTTCCAGGCCCTGGTCGCGGTGCACTTCTCCGACACCTACGACCTCGGCTACTGGCGGCGGCCGTCCTGGTTCCACACCGTCGACGAGGAGATGACCCGGCACGGGGTCCCGGCGGACCTCGCGCCCGCCGCGCTCCTGTTCGGCGGTCCCCCCATCCGGCTCCCGCATCCGGGCGACGCCGTCCCGTGGATGGGCACCTTCCCGGCCTCCCGGGCCGCCGAGGTGGTCGCCGCGTACGAGGCGGTCCTCGACCGGCTCGACCCGGAAGTCCGTGAGACGGCCCAGGTGCTGCTCGAACCCATGCGGGTCGAGGCCGAGGAGTGGGAGGAGACGAAGGAGGCGGGCCGGACCCAGGACACCGTGTTCTTCTGGCTCCACTGAGGGCGGCGGTGCCGCCAAGGGAGCTGGGCGCCACCCCGGCCGCGCTGTCCGGTACCGCACCCTTGTGCCCTCGGACGGGACCGGGGAATCTGGGGCGCCCCCACACCCGGTCGACGAAAGGTCCAGGTGCACCGGAGATGACCGCCACCAGACGCCTGACGAGGCTGCTGCCGTCCGCCGCGCTGCTCGCCGCCGCCCTCCTGCCGACGGCTCACCCGGCGTCCGCAGCCTCCTCCGCTCCCGCTGAATCCGCCGCACCCGCAGGGAAGTTACAGCTCGCGGGACCCGCCGAAACGGCGGTCCCGGACAGCTGGATCGTGGTACTGAAGGAGCCCGCCTCGGGCCCCCGCACCCTCCCCGACCTCCTGGCGAAGGCCGGCGGAGCCCGGCTCGGCCACGTGTACGCACACGCCCTCCACGGCTTTTCCGCACGCATGGACCGGGCCCGGGCGGCCGGGCTCGCCGCCGACCCCCGCGTGGCCAGGGTGCAGCAGGACACCCGGCTCACCCTCGACACCACGGCCCCGGCCGGCCCGGCGGCCGTCCAGCCCGGCGCCCCCTGGGGACTGGACCGCATCGACCAGCGCAGGCTCCCGCTCTCCACCACCTACACGCACAGGACCACCGCTCCCGGCGTGCGGGTGTACGTGATCGACACCGGACTGCGCACGACGCACACGCAGTTCGGCGGCCGCGCCTCCGTCGGCACCGACACCGTCGGCGACGGCCAGAACGGCAACGACTGCAACGGCCACGGCACCCACGTCGGCGGGATCGTCGCGGGCTCGACCTACGGCGTGGCCAAGGAGGCCCGGCTGGTCGCCGTACGCGTCCTGAACTGCCAGGGGTCCGCGACCACCTCGGGGGTGATCGCGGGCGTCGACTGGGTGACCGCGAACGCCGTCCGCCCCGCCGTCGCGAACATGAGCCTGGGAGGGGCCGCCAACACCGCCCTCGACGACGCCGTCCGCGCCTCCATCCGGGCCGGCATCACCTACACCGCCGCGGCCGGCGGCGCCGCCCGGCCCGACGGAGCCTGCGCCAACTCGCCCGCCCGGCTGCCCGAGATCATCACCGCCGGTGCGAGCGACGCCCTCGACCGGCGGGCCGCCTCCTCCAACTACGGCGGCTGCGTGTCCCTGTTCGCACCCGGCGTGGCCGTCCCCTCGGCCTGGAAGGACGGCGACACGGCCACGGCCACCCTCGGCGGCACCTCCGCGGCCACCGCCCACACGTCCGGAGCCGCCGCCCTCCACCTCGCCTTCCGGCCGGGCGACACCCCCGCCCAGGTCAAACAGGCCCTCGTGGCGAACGCGACGACCGGCGCCCTCCAGGGCAGCCCGCCGGTCGTGCCGAACAAACTCCTCTACACCCTCTACCTGCCGTAGCGCCCGGCAACGTCGAGCGGCGTCCGCTCGGGCCGGCGCGGCGCCGTCAGCGCGATGGGGCGGCGGAACCCACCCGAGCGGGCGATCTCCTGGACCGTCAGGCGCAGCGCCTCCTGGAGGTCGCCCATGGTGCGGCGGGCCGCCGGGGTGTCGACGTAGAGGGAGTTCATGTGCAGCCCGTCGGCATCACGCTGGAACCAGGAACAGGCGCCATTGGCGCGCGCCGACCACACGTGGGTCGAGGGCCGCCACTCGTCGTGGCGCTCGGCACCCCGGCACTTGCGCATGTCGATGTACGAGAAGAAGTTCACCGGGTACGGCCAGGAGCGGGCGGCGAACTCCTCGGGGGCGAGCAGCTCCCAGGCCCGTACGAACGGCACGTCGATGTGCCCGATCATCTCGCCGAACCCGGCCCGGACCCCCGCCATCACCTGCGCGAAGTCCCGGCCGGGGGAGGCGTCGAACTCGATCGGCATGGTGTTCACGAACCAGCCCACCGAATCCCCCCAGCCCTCCCGGCCGCGCTCGCTCACCGGCATGAAACCCCGGTAGACGCCCGGACCGCCGGCCTCGCGCAGGCAGACGGCGACGGAGGCGAGCACCCCCATGAAGGGCTTGCCGCCGACCGTCATACAGGTCTTCTCGAAGATCTCGGTCTCGGCGGCGTCCAGCAGCGTGGAGGCCTCGTTGACGATCGGGTACATCCGGTCCGGCTCCACCCCGAGGTCGAGCGGGAAGCGGGGGAAGAACTCGCCGCCGCGCGCGATGAACTCCTTCCAGTAGTCCAGGCGTTCGTCGCGGGCGTCGATGGACAGGTAGCGGCGGCGCTGCTCGTCGGCGAAGTCGAGGTAGCTGGGGGCCACCGGCGGCAGTCCGGACTCCTCACCGCGGCACAGGGCCTCGTACGCGGTCAGCACCTCGTGGACGACGACCGGCATCGACATGCCGTCGCACACGATGTGGTCGAAGGCGAGGTAGACCGTCGCGGAGTCCTCGCGCAGCACCGCGCCCATGACGAACAGAGGCCAGGACAGCGTGTCGATGCTCCGGGTGAACCGCTCGACGAGGAAGTCACCCAGCGCCGCGGAGGTGCCGAACGTGCCCACCGTCTCGGCATCGAGGGCGAGTTCGGCCGGGTCGAAGGGCGCACAGGCCAGCTCCCCGGCCAGCCGGCGGAACGCGCACCTCAGCACCTCGTGCCGCTGCACGAAGACCAGCAGGGCCCGGGACAGGGCCGGTTCGTCCAGGCGCCCGGCCACCTCGAAGGTGACCGCGATCCACGACGCGACGGGGTCGTCGGCGGCCCGGCTCTCCTCGGCGACGGTGAAGTGCTTCTCCTGGTTGAAGGAGGCCCTCCTGCCCGGCTCGTCATCGGGGCCGCAGGCCTCCGCGGCCGTGGACCTCAGCCGCCACTCGACCACCCGGCCGGGTTCCAGGTGAAGCATCTCCAGAGGAAACTGCCGCATTCCGTTCATCCCTTCGCCCCCGAGACAACCCCGAGGCCCTAACGACCCCCGGGCCGCGAAGGTGACGGAACGGGCCTGCGGTGTGCCTCAGCCCGCGTCCCCCTCGGAGTCGTCGCGGCGCACCTCGATGTGGTCGGCGGCGAGGTCGACGGCCACGCGCTGCTCCATGCCCAGGGCCTCCAGGAACTTCTGCGGCAGCTGGACGCGGCCGGTGCGGTCCAGCATCACGTACTCGCGCTCGCTCACCGACTGCGCACCGTGTTCGTCGGTCACCGTGCGGCGCAGCACCTCGCTGCTGGTGCGGCCGTCGCGGATGGCCACCGTACGGCGGACCTCTCCGGCAACGAGCGGATCGTGGGTCACGATGACCACGGTGGCGCCCAGCTCCCGGTTCACCGTGCGGAAGGCCTCGAAGATCGCGGCTGCGGTCTCGGAGTCCAGCTCGCCGGTGGGTTCGTCGGCGAGGAGGACCGCGGGGTCGTTGGCCATGGCCACGGCGATGGCCACGCGCTGCTGCTGGCCCCCGGACAGCTCGGCCGGCCGGCGGCCGGCGAGATCGGAGATCTCCAGGGCCTCGAGGAGCTCTCCGACGCGGGCGGCCCGGCGCCGGGGCGCGCCCCCGGCGGGGGCGGCCCCCCGCCGGCAGGGGGGGGGGGTGGTGTGTGGGGGGCGGAGGTCAGGGCAGACGGTGCGGGGCGGGGTGTGGCC